>JAEELK010000094.1 GCA_016282655.1 Bacillota bacterium
AACTCCGAGATGCGCGGCCTCGTGGACGCGGCCACGGCGGAGCACTTCATGTATTTCCTGGAGGAGAATCCCCAGCAGGCCCGCGTCATCATGGACAAGGTCCTGAAGGCGGCCCGGGCCAGAGAGGCGGCCAGAAAGGCCAGAGACCTGACCCGCAGAAAGAGCGCCCTGGAGAGCCTGGCCCTGCCGGGCAAGCTGGTGGACTGCTCCGAGAAGGACCCGGCCCTCTCCGAGATCTTCATCGTGGAGGGCGACTCCGCGGGCGGTTCCGCCGCGGGTGGACGCGACCGCAAGCGCCAGGCCATCCTGCCGCTGCGCGGCAAGATCCTGAACGTCGAGAAGGCGCGCCTGGACCGCATCCTCAACTCCGAGGAGATCAAGAACATGATCACCGCCTTCGGCTGCGGCATCGGCGCGGACTTCAACATGGAGAAGCTGCGCTATCACAAGATCATCATCATGACGGATGCCGACGTCGACGGCGCGCACATCCGCACGCTGCTGCTCACCTTCTTCTACCGCTACATGCGCCCGCTGGTGGAGGGCGGCTACGTCTACATCGCCCAGCCGCCGCTCTACAAGACCGTGCGGGCCAAGGGCAAGAAGGAAGAGGTCTTCTACACCTACTCCGAGCAGGAGCAGGAAAAGCTCCTGGCGGAGCTGGGCAGAGAGAACGTCCAGACGCCGCAGCGCTACAAAGGCCTGGGCGAGATGGACGCGGAGCAGCTCTGGGAGACCACCATGGACTACGGCCGCCGCACCCTCATCCAGGTCACGGTGGACCATCTGAACATGGCGGAGGCGGACGAGATCTTCACCATCCTCATGGGAGACAAGGTCCCGCCCAGAAAGAAATTCATCGAAGAGCACGCGAAATACGCGACGCTGGACGTTTAGGAAGGAGGTCTGAACTTTGGAAAACAGCTTGGAAGATGTCAAACTGCAGCAGACCGAGATCCATGCGGAGATGAAGAACTGCTACATCGATTACGCCATGAGCGTCATCGTGGGCAGAGCGCTCCCGGACGTCCGGGACGGCCTGAAGCCGGTCCATCGCCGCATCCTCTACAGCATGCACGAACTGGGGCTCACCGCGGACAAGCCCTATAAGAAATCCGCCCGTATCGTCGGCGACGTGCTGGGCAAATACCATCCGCACGGCGACACGGCGGTCTACGACGCCATGGTCCGCATGGCGCAGGATTTCAACATCCGCTATACGCTGGTGGACGGCCACGGCAACTTCGGCTCCATCGAAGGCTTCGGCGCCGCGGCCATGCGTTACACCGAGGCCCGCATGGCGCCCTTCGCCGCGGAGATGCTCCGCGACATCGGGAAGGAGACGGTGGACTTCGTCCCCAACTTCGACGGGGACGAGAAGGAGCCCGTGGTGCTGCCCTCCCGCTTCCCGAACCTGCTGGTCAACGGCTCCAACGGCATCGCGGTCGGCATGGCCACCTCCATCCCGCCCAACAACCTCGGCGAGGTGATCGACGCGGCGGCCTACATGATCGACCATGAGGACGCCTCCATCGACGAGATCCTGAAGATCATCAAGGGCCCGGACTTCCCCGGCGGCGCCATCATCCTGGGCAAGGCCGGCGTGCGCGAGGCCTACCGCACGGGGCAGGGAAAGGTCCTGGTCCGCGCCAAGGCGGAGATCGAAGAGGGCAGCCGCGGCAAGCAGCAGATCGTCTTCACGGAGATCCCCTACCAGGTCAACCCGCAGCGCGTCATCGAGAAGATCGCCGAGCTGGTCAAGGAAAAGAAGCTCGACGGCATCAGCGACGCCCGCAACGAGTCGAACCGCGACGGCATGCGCCTCGTGGTGGAGCTGAAGAAGGACGCCAACGCCCAGCTCACGCTGAACCGCCTCTACAAGCACACCCAGCTGCAGGACAACTTCAGCGTCATCCTGATCGCGCTGGTGAACGGCGAGCCCAAGCTGCTCAACGTGCAGCAGATGCTGGAGCACTATCTGCTCCATCAGAAGGACGTCGTCACCCGCAGGGTGCGCTTCGACCTCGGCAAGGCGGAGGCCCGGGCGCATATCCTGGAAGGCTACCGCATCGCGCTGGACAACATCGACGAGATCATCCGCATCATCCGTTCCTCGTACAACGACGCGCAGGAAAAGCTGATGGAACGCTTCGGCTTTTCGGAGATCCAGGCCAAGGCCATCCTGGACATGCGCCTGGCCAGACTGCAGGGCCTGGAGCGCGAGAAGATCGAGGCCGAATACGCGGAGCTCATGAAGCAGATCGCCTGGTTCAAGGAGCTTTTGGCGGACGAGCACAAGCTCATGCAGATCGTCAAGCAGGAGATGCTGGAGATCAAAAAGAAGTACGGCGATCCCCGCCGCACCGTCATCCAGGCGGACGCCGAGGAGATCGAGGAAGAGGATCTGATCCGCGAGGAACAGGTCGCCGTCACCCTCACGCATCTGGGCTACATCAAGCGCGTCCCCGCGGACACCTACAAGACCCAGCGGCGCGGCGGCAAGGGCATCACGGGCCTCGCCATCCGCGAGAACGACTTCGTGAAGGACCTGCTCATCACCTCCACGCACGACCACCTCATGTTCTTCACGAACACGGGCAAGGTGCACCGCATCAAGGCCTACGAGATCCCGGAGGCCCAGCGCACCGCGAAGGGCGTGCCGGTGGTCAATTTCCTCAGCCTGCTGCAGCGGGAGAAGGTCACGGCCATGATCCCCATCAGCGAGTTCGAGGAAGACCGCTATCTGCTCGCGGTCACCAAGCAGGGCATCGTGAAGAAGACCCTGCTCTCGCAGTTCGACACCAACCGCAAGAACGGGCTCATCGCCATCAACCTGAAGGACGACGACGAGCTCATCGGCGTGCTGGAGACCAGCGGCGACAGCACCGTCATCCTGGTCACCCGGAAGGGCAAGTGCATCTCCTTCCACGAGAAGGACGTCCGTCCCATGGGCCGCATGGCGGCCGGCGTGCGCGGCATCGAGCTGGAGAAAGACGACGAAGTGGTCTCCATGGTGGAAGTGGAGCCCGGCAAGGAGCTGCTGGTGGTCACGGAGCTCGGCTACGGCAAGCGCACCGCGGCCAAGGAATACAAGATCCAGGCCAGGGGCGGCAAGGGCATGCTCACCTACGACAAGAGCAAGTTCTCCCGCACGGGCACGCTCATCGGGGCGGCCATGGTCAGCGAGGAGGACGAGGTGCTCCTCATCAACTCCGACGGCATCATCATCCGCATCAAGGCCGGCGAGGTCTCGCATCTCTCCCGCGCCACGCAGGGCGTCAAGATCATGAAGGTCGAAGGCGAGAGCAACATCATCGCCATGGCGCGCATGCTGAAGGAAGACCTGGAAGAGGAAGAGGGCGAAGCGCCCGCGGAGGACGCGCCGGCGCCGGACGAGGCCCCCGCGGAGGGCGGCAGCGACCAGATCGAGCTCCCGCTCGAGTAGGCGCTGCAGGAGCCGGCCAAGCGCATAGCAGCAAGCGGCCCCGCGCCGCCGGAAAGGAAGGACATGAGAGTATTTTCGGGCGTGCAGCCCACCGGCAACATCCATCTGGGCAACTACCTGGGCGCCCTGAAACAATTCGTCGAGCTGCAGGAAGAAGGCGACTGCATCTACTGCATCGTGGACATGCACGCCATCACCCTGCCCCAGGACGCGAAGCAGCTCCGGGAGAGCATCCTGGACGTCGCGGCGCTCTATATGGCGGTCGGCATAGACCCCAAACGGTCCATCGTCTTCGTGCAGTCCGAGGTCTCCGGCCATGCCGAGCTCGGCTGGATCCTCGCCTGCAACTCCTACACCGGAGAGCTCTCCCGCATGACGCAGTTCAAGCAGAAGAGCAAGGAGCGCGAATCTGCGCCGACCGGGCTCTTCGTCTACCCGGTGCTCATGGCGGCGGACATCCTGCTCTACGACACGGACGTGGTCCCGGTGGGAAACGACCAGAAACAGCACATCGAGCTGACCAGGGACATCGCCCTGCGCATCAACAACACCTACGGAGAGACCTTCGTGGTGCCGGACGGGCGCTTCCTCAAGACGGGCGCCCGCGTCATGGCGCTGGACGATCCCACGAGCAAGATGAGCAAGAGCGCGGAGAACGCGCACAGCCGCATCTCCCTCACGGACGATCCGGCAAAGATCAAAAAGTCCATCATGAAAGCGACCACGGATTCCGAGGGCAGTGTGCGCTTCGACGCGGCGGAGAAGCCCGGCGTCAGCAATCTGCTGAGCATCTACAGCGCCATGTCCGGCAAGAGCATCCCGGAGCTGGAGAAGTACTATGAAGGCAGCGGCTACGGCGCCTTCAAAAAGGATCTGGTGGACGTGGTGGTGGAAGGGCTGCGGCCCATCCAGGAGCGCTTCGCGGAGATCCGCGGCTCGGAGCAGCTGATCCGGGACCTGAAGGACGGCGCGGAGCGGGCGAATGCCATCGCGGAGCCCGTGCTGAAGCGCGTGAAGGAACGCTTCGGCCTGGGCCTGTAGCGGGGAAGGAAGGTCATGGAAAAAGAAAGTTTGCAGGAAGTGGCCCGCGAGATGCGGGCGGATATCGTAAAAAGCATCTTCTCGGCGGGCTCCGGGCATCCGGGCGGCTCGCTCTCCGCGGCGGATCTGCTGGCGGTGCTCTTCTTCGACTGCATGAAGAACGACCCGGCGCGCCCGGACTGGCCGGAACGCGACCGCTTCGTGCTCTCGAAGGGCCACGCCGCGCCCTGCCTCTACGCTGCGCTCGCGGAGCGGGGCTATTTCCCGAAGGAAGCCCTCTGGACGCTCCGCAAAAAAGGAAGCATCCTGCAGGGGCACCCCTGCCGCCTGGACACCCCCGGCGTGGAAGTCTCCACCGGCTCGCTCGGACAGGGCTTTTCCGTGGCGGTCGGCATGGCGCTGGCCGCGCAGAGCGCGCCGGAGAGCGGGCGGGTCTACTGCCTGCTGGGCGACGGCGAGCTGCAGGAGGGCATCGTCTGGGAGGCGGCCATGGCGGCCGCGCACTACGGCCTGGACAAGCTCACCGCGATCGTGGACTGGAACGGCCTGCAGATCGACGGCAGCAATGAAGAGGTCATGACCGTGGCTCCCATCGCGGAGAAGTTCCGCAGCTTCGGCTGGGAAGTCAGAGAGATCGACGGACACGACGTCCCCGCCATCCAGACGGCTCTGGCGGAGGCGAAAGAATGCAAAGGAAAGCCCTGCGTCATCATCGCGAAGACCGTGAAGGGCAAGGGCGTCTCCTTCATGGAGGATCAGGTCGGCTGGCACGGCAAGGCGCCCAACGAGGAACAGGCCCGGCAGGCCGTGGCGGAGCTGGGAGGTGAGTGGTAATGGCAGATAAGATCGCGACCAGACAGGCGTACGGCGAATTTCTGGTGGAAGCCGGCGCGGCGCGCCCCGAGATCGTGGTGCTGGACGGCGACCTCGCGGCCGCCACCCAGACCAAGCTCTTCCGCAAGGCCTTCCCGGAGCGCTTTTTTGAGGCGGGCATCGCGGAGCAGAACCTCTACGGCATGGCGGCGGGCCTCGCGCTGAGCGGCAAGATCCCCTTCGCGTCCACCTTTGCCATGTTCGCCTGCGGGCGGGCCTACGAGATCATCCGCAATTCCATCTGCTACAACCGCGCCAACGTGAAGATCTGCGCCACCCACGGCGGCATCACCGTGGGCGAGGACGGCGCCACGCACCAGTGCCTGGAGGACTTCGCGCTCATGCGCGTGCTGCCCGGCATGCGGGTCATCTGCCCGGCGGACGCGGTCTCGGCGAAGATCCTGCTCGGACAGATCCTGGACGCGAACGGACCGGTCTATGCCCGCTTCGGGCGCGCGGCCGTTCCGGTCTTCTATGAAGAGGGCGCGCCGCTGGAGCTCGGCAAGGCGCATTGCCTGCGGCCCGGCAAGGACGCGGCGGTCATCGCCTGCGGCGTGGAGGTCAGCGAAGCCATGCAGGCCGCGGAGCTGCTGCAGGCCGAGGGGATCGATCTGCGCGTCATCGACATGCATACCATCAAGCCTTTGGACAAAGAAGCCGTGCTGCAGGCGGCGGCGGAG
>JAEELK010000095.1 GCA_016282655.1 Bacillota bacterium
CGGACAATTTCTACGAGGAAGTGGATCAGAACGCGCTGATGGAAGGCATGTACAAGGGGCTCTTCTACGGCCTCGGCGACATCTATTCCCAGTACCTGGACGCGAGCGAGACCGAATCGGCCTTCATCGACACCCTGGGAGAGTTTGAAGGCATCGGCGTGACCGTCACGGAGGACGAGCGGGGCATCCTGGTCATCGCGCCCATCGAGGACAGCCCGGCGGAAGAGGCCGGCATCCTGGCCGGCGATTACATCATCGAAGTGGACGGCGTCGAGTATGGCGGCGGGCAGATCAACAGCTGCGTCAAGGCCATGCGCGGCGATGCCGGGACGCCCGTGGACGTCAGCGTCTGGCGCGACGGCGAGGTCTACGATTTCCATCTGATCCGCGCGCACATCAAGACAAAGACGGTCTCCTTCAAGATGCTGGAGGACGGCATCGCCTACATCCGCATCGCCTCCTTCACGGAGCATACAGGCAGCGAGTTCCAGAGCTACCTGCATCAGCTGGATCTGCAGGAAACGCACGGGCTGGTCATCGATCTGCGCGACAACCTCGGCGGAGACGTGAAGGCGGCGGTGAACGTGGCGGATCAGCTCCTGCCGGAGGGCGTGGTCACCTATCTGGAGGACAGGAAGGGCGAGCGGCTCTTCTACCGCTCCAAGCCCTCGGCCACGGACATCCCCTTCGTGCTGCTCATCAACGGGAGGAGCGCCAGCAGCAGCGAGATCCTGGCCGCGGCGGTCAAGGACAACGACCGCGGCCTAGTCTTGGGCACACAGAGCTTCGGCAAGGGCATCGTGCAGGAGATCCAGCAGCTGAACGACGGCAGCGGCGCCGGCGTCAAGCTGACCGTCTACGCCTACTATTCTCCCAAGGGCAACAAGATCCACGGTGTCGGCGTCACGCCGGACGTCGTGGTGGAGCCGCTGGACGAAGACTTTGACGAAGACGGCCGCATGCGATTCGACCGCCAGTTGGAAGAAGCCGTCCGGCAGCTGAAAAAATAATTCAATGCTTTCTTGCGCGAAAGCGCGCGGGCAAGTATAATAATCCTGCTGTAAAGCATAAAAGCACGAAAGCATCGGACAGGAGGGACCATATGGCACGGGAATCCAAGCTGAAGAGCCCGGACATCGACAATCTCTTTAAGGCGATCCGCCTTCTGGAGACCGAAGAAGAGTGCTACCGCTTCTTTGAAGACATCTGCACCGTCAAAGAGCTGCAGGTCATCGCGCAGCGCTTTCAGGTCGCGAAGATGCTCGCGGAAAAGAAGACCTACAACGAGATCGAGAGCGCGACCGGCGCTTCCACCGCCACCATCAGCCGTGTCAACCGCAGCCTGGCCTACGGAGAAGGCGGTTACGACGTGGTCCTGAAGCGTTGGGACAAGTGAGCGAAAAACGAAGCGCCCGTGACGCGGCCCTCTGGTACCTGCAGAGCCGCGACCGGACGGCGGGGGAGATCCGCCGCTATCTGCGCGAAAAGGAATACACGGACGAAGAGATCGAGGAGACGCTGGCCTTTCTGCGGGAGTATCGTTACGTCGACGACGCCTCCTACGCGGCGCGCTATCTGCGCTATGCCGTCGAACGCGGCAAGGGACCGCTGAAGGTACGGGCGGATCTGGAGGGCAGGGGCGTGGCCGCCGCTCTCATCCGGGAGGCGCTCGAGGAGGGCTATCCGGAGGAGCTGGAGCGGGAGACTGCCCTGCGGGAAGGGCAAAAGGCCATGGCCGGAAAGCCCGCGGAGCAGCGGTTTCTGGACAAGACGGCCAGACGCCTGCAGAGCAGAGGCTTTCGCGCCTCGGTCATCACAGAGGTCATCTCCCGGCTGCGCGCAGCCGGATCGGAAGATACGGAGGAGAATTAGTCATGTTTGAGAATCTATCGGAACGGCCCATCGCCGAGCTGCAGAACGAGCAGGCGGAGCAGTGGGACCGCGAAAAGCTTCTGGAGAAGTGCGTCAGCAGCAGAGCCGGACGCCCGTCTTTTTTGTTTTATGAAGGCCCCCCCACGGCCAACGGCAACCCGGGCATCCACCACGTGATCGCCCGCACCCTGAAGGACTCCGTCTGCCGCTACAAGACCATGCGCGGCTACGCGGTGAAGCGCAAGGCCGGCTGGGACACCCACGGCCTGCCCGTGGAGATCGAGGTCGAAAAGCAGCTCGGCATGTCCGGCAAGCAGGACATCGAGAAGTACGGCATCGCTGCCTTCAACGAGAAGTGCAAGGAATCCGTCTTCAAATATGAGAAGCAGTGGCGCGAGATGACCCGCCGCATGGGCTATCTGATCGACCTGGACGATCCCTACATCACGCTGAACAACGACTACATCCAGACCGGCTGGTGGATCCTGAAGGAATTCTTCAAGGCAGGCCTCATCTATGAGGGCCACAAGATCCTGCCCTACTGCCCCCGCTGCGGCACGGGCCTGGCTTCCCACGAGGTCGCGCTGGGCTACAAGGAGATCAAGGTCCTTACGGTCACCGTTAAATTCAAGAGAAAGGGCATGGACGAGTACTTCCTCGCCTGGACCACCACGCCCTGGACGCTGGCGTCCAACGTGGCGCTGACCGTGGGCCCGGACGTGGATTACATCAAGGCCGAGCAGGACGGCACGGTCTATTACGTCGGCAAGGCCCTGGCGGACAAGGTGCTGGGCGAGGGCAAATACACGGTGCTCGCGGAGCTCAAGGGCAAGGACATGGAATACTGGGAGTACGAGCAGCTCATGCCCTTCGTGGAGCCGGACAAGAAGGCCTTCTTCGTCACCACGGCGGACTACGTCACGGTGGAGGACGGCACCGGCATCGTCCACACGGCGCCGGCCTTCGGCGAGGACGACTATCAGACCGGCCGCCGCTACGACCTGCCCGTGGTCAATCCCGTGGACGAGGCGGGCAAATACACCGCCACGCCCTGGAAGGGACACTGGGTCATGGAGGAAGGCCTGGACGTGGAGATCGTCAAGTGGCTGGCCGCGGAGGACAAGCTCTACGCCAGAGAAAAGATGGTCCACAACTATCCGCACTGCTGGCGCTGCGGCACGCCGCTCATCTATTACGCCAAGCCCAGCTGGTACATCGAGATGTCCAAGCTGAAGGATCAGCTCGTGGCCGCGAACAACGAGGTCAACTGGTTCCCCGAATTCGTCGGCAAGGGCCGCTTCGGCAACTGGCTGGAGGAAGTGAAGGACTGGGCCATCTCCCGCACCCGCTACTGGGGCACGCCCATCAACATCTGGCGCTGTGAATGCGGCCATCTGGAGTCCATCGGCTCCAGAGCCGAGCTGAAGGAAAAGGCCATCGAGGAGATCAGCGAGGACATCGAGCTGCACCGCCCCTACGTGGACGAGGTGCACATCAAGTGTCCGGTCTGCGGCAAGACGATGAGCCGCATCCCCGAGGTCATGGACTGCTGGTTCGACAGCGGCGCCATGCCCTTCGCGCAGCGCTTCTATCCCTTCCAGAACAAAGAGGTCTTCGACCAGGAGTACTTCCCGGCGGACTTCATCTGCGAAGGCATCGATCAGACCCGCGGCTGGTTCTACTCGCTGCTGGCCATCTCCACCTTCCTGCGGGGCAGAGCGCCCTACAAGAACGTGCTGGTGAACGACCTCATCCTGGACAAGGACGGCAAGAAGATGTCCAAGTCCAAGGGCAACACCGTGAACCCCTTCGAGCTCTTCGACAAATACGGCGCGGACGCCACCCGCTGGTACCTGCTCTACTGCAGCCCGGCCTGGCAGCCCACGCGCTTCGACGAAGACGGGCTCATCGAGATCATGAGCAAATTCTTCGGCACGCTGAAGAACGTCTATAATTTCTTTGTGCTCTACGCGAACAACGACGGCCTGGATCCACGCGATTTCAAGGTGCCGGCCGCGGAGCGCCCGGAGTTGGACCGCTGGATCCTCTCCCGCTACAACAGCCTCATCAAGAACGTCTGCGCCGCCATGGACCAGTACGAGCACATGAAGACGGTGCATCTGATCCAGGATTTCGTGACGGAAGACCTCTCCAACTGGTA
>JAEELK010000009.1 GCA_016282655.1 Bacillota bacterium
GGAGAGTGGATCGCCATCCTCGACAGCGACGATCTGTGGGCGCCGGATAAACTGGAGAGCCAGATGGATCTGCATGAGCGGACCGGCGGGGAACTGCTGTTCACCGGGTCCGCTTTTATCGATGCGGACGGACAGGAGATCCCCTGGGTCCTGCATGTCCCGGAGAAGATCGGGTACCGTCAGCTCCTGAAGCAGAACCTGATCTCAAACTCTTCGGTACTGGTGCGCAAAGAACTGTACCGGGAGTACTACTCGCACGGGGACGCCATGCACGAGGACTTCGCCGAGTGGCTCCGCATCCTGAAGTCGGGCGTCACGGCCTACGGCATCGACCGGCCGCTGCTCACCTACCGGCTCTCCGCAGGCTCGAAGACCTCGAACAAGCGCAAGGCGGCGCGTATGAACTGGAACACATACCGCTACATCGGCCTGGGCCCGGCGGAAGCGGCGTATTACATGGCATGGTATACCTTCAACGGCATCCGGAAATATCGCAGCCTCGGCCGTGCAAGGCAGGCCGCACAGTCGGAAGCGGAGTGAGGGACATATGAGAAAGAAGATCGCCATCCTGATCGGCTATCTGCCGAACCCGAGGATGTACAAGAGGATCGCCTTCTATAAAACGCTGGGCGAGGTCACGCTGATCTGCTGGGACCGCGGGCACAACATGCACATCATGCCCGAGGAAGACGGCTACAAGGTGGTCTGCGTCCGGCTGACCGCCCCTGGGGACCCGCTCCGGCGGATCCCGCAGTACGCTTCGTTCTCCAAGCAGGCGATGCAGGCGCTGCGCGAGGCCGCGCCGGACGTCGTGCACACGCAGGGCCTGGACATGCTCCGGCTGGCCTGCCGCTATAAGCGCGAGCGCGGCGGGACGGTGGACGTGGTGTTCGAAGTGCCGGACATGCACTCCCTGCAGGAGAAGGAGCAGAACGGCATCGTCCGTAAAGCAGCCGGGCGCTGCGTACGGTATCTGGACAAAAGCCTCTGCCGGCAGATCTCCCTTTTGATCGTTACGTCGGAGCAGTTCGCTTCCGGCTACTACAACGCCTTCGTCCCCGCGGAGAAGACGTTCTTCTTCCCGAACGTGCCGGACCCGGAGGCTCTGCGGAACTACCGGAAGAAAGCGCCCGGCACGCCCTTCACTGTGGGCTTTATCGGGATACTGCTGTACAAGCGGCCGATGAAGGACCTGGTGTACGCGGCCGAGGAGAGCGGGGTGGACCTGCTGATCGCGGGGCTCGAGAACGAGCCGCCCGAAGTGGAGCCCCTGTGCCGCGCCTACGAGCGCGGGGATTGGGTCGGGCGCTTCAACTTTGCCAAACAGGCGGCGGAGCTTTACAGCCGCTGCGACGTGATCCACTGTGTGTACGATACGGACGTGCCGAACGTGCGGGTCCTCCTTCCGAACAAGCTGTACGAGGCGGTGCTCTGCGAACTGCCCATCCTGGTGGCGAAGGGCACGTATCTGGCAAAAGTGGTGGATGACTGGGGCGTTGGGCTTGCCGTGGACGACAAGGACCGCAGCACGCTCGTCGAAGCCATCGAACAGCTCCGGGACGACCGGGAACTGTACGAGAGCCTGGCGGAGAACTGCCGCAAGCACCGCGCGGACGCGGACCTCGGCCGCTTTAATACCGCTCTGCGTGAGCGTGTGCTGGCGTTTCCCTCCATGGCAGGCGCCGAAGAGGGGAGGGCGGACACGTGAAGGTCCTGCTCACCGGGCGCGGCTTCGACGGCCCGAAAGAGCATCAGGTCGGCGTGTTCGAACTGGACCAGGCGAAAGCGCTCCGGAGCCTCGGGCACGACGTGCGTTTTGCCGCGGTGGATACCCGTTCCGCACTGCGTCGCCGCCCATGGGGGATCTGGGAGTATGAGCTGAGCGGCATCCCGGTATACTATATCTCCGTTCCCGCGGGACGGCTGCCGTTCCGCGGCAACGACCGTGTTACAAAGCTCGCCGCGGAGCGGCTGTTCCGGCATATCCTGCCCGATTTCGAGCCGGATATCCTGCACTCGCATTTCGGCGCCGGTTTCCTTGAGATCGCGGGCCGCTGCGGGATCCCGCGAGTGTACACCGAGCATTTCTCCCGCGCAAACTCCGCGGTCCCCTCCGCAGAGGAACTGGCCCGGCAGGAATACACCTATTCCCACACCGACCGCCTGATCTGCGTGAGCTCCCTGCTGGCGCAGAGCGTGAAACGAAATACCGGCGCGGACGCCGTGGTCGTGCACAACGTGGTGGACACCGACGTGTTCCGGCCCGAACCGAGGGACGACGTCCGGGAGAACGGGTGCTTCCGCTTCGCCGCCGGAGGCAACCTGATCCGCCGGAAAGGATACGACCTCCTGCTCGATTCCCTCGCGGCGCTCCGGGACCGGGGCTTGGCCGCGGAACTGGAGATCCTTGGCGGCGGGGAAGAGGAGCCGGCTCTGCGGCAGCAGGCGGAGCGGCTGGGTGTCTCCGAACTGGTGCGGTTCCGGGGAAAGGTCTCCCGCGAGACGATGGCGGAGACTTACCGCCGTTCGGACGCCTTTGTGCTCGCCTCCC
>JAEELK010000096.1 GCA_016282655.1 Bacillota bacterium
CCGGCGCGCCGCGGCGCCGCCTGTGGAAGAACATAGGCGTCACCGGAGACCTTCTGATGCTGAGCGTATACAAGTATCTGGCTTTCGTTCTTTCCACGCTCGGCCTGCCGGCCTTTACCGCCGGCTGGACGGTCCCGCTGGGGATCTCCTTTTTCACATTCCACGGAGTCTCCTATCTGATCGACGTCTACCGGGAGAAAGCAGTTCCGGAGCGCGATCCGGCCAGGCTGTTTTTGTATCTGGCGTTTTTCCCGAAGCTGCTGGCGGGCCCCATCGCGCAGTACCGGGACGCCGCGCACAGCGGCGTGCAGACCGTGGCCCCGGAGGACTTTTCCGCGGGCCTCCGGCGCTTCACGGCGGGCATGGCCAAGAAGCTGCTGCTGGCGGAATCCGCCGCGGCGGTGGCTGACGCGGTCTGGGCGCTTCCATCCGGCAGCCTCGGTACGGGGCTCGCCTGGGCGGGCGCCGCGGCTTACTGCCTGCAGATCTTCTTTGATTTTTCCGGCTACAGCGACATGGCCATCGGCCTGGCGCGGCTCTTCGGGTACTCCCTGCCCGAGAACTTCGACCATCCGTACGTTTCCCGCACGGTGTCCGAGTTCTGGCGGCGCTGGCACATGAGCCTGAACCGCTGGTTCGTCGAGTACGTGTATATCCCGCTGGGCGGCAGCCGGGGCGGCGAGGGGAAAACGGTACGCAACAAGCTCATCGTGTTCCTGCTCACCGGCATATGGCACGGCGCCGGCTGGACTTTCCTGCTGTGGGGGCTCTGGCACGGTGTGTTCGTTGCGCTCGAGGGCCTCGTGAAGGAGCCGCTGGAGCGGATCCGGCGCTCCCTGCCCGGAAGGAGCCTGCTGCGCGTATATACGCTGCTGGCAGTCCTGCTGGGCTTCGTGATGTTCCGTTCGGCAACGGTGGGCGAGGGCTTTGCCATGATCGGGCAGCTGTTTCGCTTTACCGGGGCAGGCTCCGCGGGGGGGTTGGCGGCAGAACGCATCTTCACTCCGGCGAGGATCGTATTCCTGCTGCTGGGCGTGCTGTTTTCCACGGAGGCGCCGGCGGCTCTGGCGAAGAAGCTGGAGCGCGCAGCCGAAGGCCGGCCCGCCGCGCTGGAGCTCGGAAAGGACGTACTGGCACTGCTCGGCCTGGGGCTGTGCGTGCTTGCCCTTTCCGGCGGAAGCTTCAGTCCGTTCATCTACCAGCAGTTTTAGGGGAGGCGGCGTATGAAAAGAACGATCTCCCTTGTGTTCGCGGCACTGTTCCTGGCGCTGTGTGTCGTTCCTGCGGCAGGCCTGCTTTATGGCGGCGGCGCGGAACCGGCGGCCAACGAGGTGCCCGTGCCCGCGCCCTCGCTTCGGACGAGGAGCGGCGGCCTCAATACGGACGTCCTGCCGGACCTCGCGGACTACGTCGATGCGCGTTTCTGGCTGCGTCAGGAGTGCGTCACCGGCTGGGCGAAGCTCAACGCGGGCCTTCTGCGCAGTTCCGCCGCGGACGATGTGCTGCTCGGCAGTGACGGCTGGCTCTACTACGCTCCGACGCTCGCCGATTATACGGGTTCCGACCCGATGAGCGACCGTGAGCTGTGGTGCGCGGCGCGTACGCTGTACCTTCTCAATGAGAACGTCCGTTCCCGCGGCGGCAGCTTCCTGTTCACCGTGGCGCCGAACAAAAACTCGCTCTACGACGGAAACATGCCCTCGGTCACCCGGCTCCGGGTCTCTTCCAACAGCGAAAGGCTCTGTGCCATGCTGGGAGCCATGGACGTGCCGTTCGCGGACCTGTTCGCTGCCTTCCGAGAGCGCCCGGAGACGCTGTATTTCAAAACGGACAGCCACTGGAACGGCGCTGGCGCCGCGCTGGCGGCTGACGTGATGCTTGAAGCGCTCGGGCGCGAGAGCGCCGCCTTCGCCGGGCCGTTCTCCGAAACAGAGCACCGCGGCGACCTCTACGAGATGCTCTATCCCGCCGGGCGGGAGACCGAACCGGACGTGACGCCGGCCGCGGGCTTCTCCTTCACGGCGAGCACCTCCAATGCGGACAGCATCACCATCACCACTGCCTGCGGCGGCGGCAGCGGCAGCCTTATGATGTACCGGGATTCCTTCGGCCGGAATCTGTACCCGTACCTGGCCGAGGCCTTCGCCGAGGCGCGGTTCTCCCGGAAAAACGACTACGACCCCACCGCGATGGAAGACGGCGGCACAATGATCGTGGAACTGGTAGAGCGGAACCTCCGCTATCTGAACGAGTACCCGCCCACGATGCCTGCACCGGAACGATCCGACGCAGATCCGGCCTCTGCCGTCGAAAGGGAGGCGCTCTCGGCCCGGAAGGGAAAGGGAGGACCGGAGGGATACCTGGTCCTGTCCGGGCAATGGTCCGCCGCACGGCCGGACGACGACGCCCCGGTGTATATCGCGGCGGGAGAGACGGTGTACGAGGCCGTGCCCCTGCCGGACGGCTTTTCCATTTGCCTGCCGGAAGAAGCGCTCAGCGGAGAACTGCGCGCCGTTTTCCGCAGCGGAGCGAACCTTATCTCGCTTCCGCTCGTCATAGAATAAGAAACGATCGAATAAAGGAGACCCTGTTATGAAAAAGAACCATTTGCTGCTGATCCTTGTGCTGGTCATCGCGCTGACCCTGTGCGCGTGCGGCTCTTCTTCCTCTGCGGCTTCCACGGCCGCCGCTCCCGCAGCGACAGCAGTGCCGACAGCGGAGCCCGCCCCGACGGCCGCGCCCACCGAGGCGCCTGCCCAGGAAGCGCCGGCGGAAGAGCCCTCTGCCGAACCGGAAGCCGACCCGGTGGAGGAGATCAAGGCGCTCGTCCTGTCTATGAAGGGTGAGCCGATCGAAGATCTGATCGCCATCATCGGCGAGCCGAACAGCTCGGATTACGGCAGCAGCTGCCTGATCCAGGGCGGGAAAGACGGCATGCTCTTCTATGACGGCTTTACCGTGTATACGCTCGTGCAGCCCGACGGCACCGAGACGGTGTACGACGTGGAGTAAACCAAAACAGGAAAGCGCCTCCCGCAAGGCCGACCGGCCGGCGGGAGGCGCTTTCCTGTTAATGAATATGGAATACTGAAGACTGAAGAAACAATAATTCGTTAAAATAATTCCGCAATTATTCTTTATTCAATATTCTTTCTTAAGTATTCATTCATAGGGGCTGAAAGCCTGCAGAAGGGGAGCGGCGGCTTCGGCGTCCGGCCTGTATACAGGGAAGCCTTCATAAAGCTCCGCCTGCCCGGGCAGAAGCTCCAGCCGCAGGGAACCGACATCTGCCTTGGAGAGCACGCGAACGATCCA
>JAEELK010000097.1 GCA_016282655.1 Bacillota bacterium
AACGTGGGCGAGACGATCATGGAGATCTTTGAGGTCACGGGCTTTTCGGATATTCTGACGATCGAATAACAGGGGGAAATACGATGAAAAAATTCACGGCATTTCTTCTGGCTGCGCTGATGCTTTTCGCGCTCGCCGCCTGCGGACAGCAGAAGGCGGACGTGCAGACGACCGGCGGCTGGAAGCTGACGGAGGACGGAGCGCTGACGGAAGAGGCGCAGAGCGCCTTTGACAAGGCGATGGAAGGCTTTGTCGGCGTGAACTACACGCCGCTGGCGCTGCTGGGGACGCAGCTCGTCTCCGGCACGAACTACTGCTTCCTCTGCGAGGCGACGGTCGTTTATCCCGACGCGCAGCCCTATTATGCGGTCGTAAGCGTGTATCAGGATCTGCAGGGCAAGGCCGAGATCCTCAACATCGTTGCGATGGATCTGGGCAAGATCGCCGAGAGCGGCACGATCGAGGACTCCCAGCCGGACGGCGGCGCGCTTCTGGGCGGCTGGACGGTCGACCGCGAGTCGTATCTCGAGGTGCCGGACGGCGTGATGCATCTGGCCAGCCAGGTCGTCGCGGGCGCCAACCATGTCGTGCTCTGCAAGGGCTGGAATCTGTGCTTTGTCTCCGCAGACACGCAGGGCAAGACCGAGATCGTCAAGACGGTGCCGCTGGACATCGCGGCCCTGTCCCGGAACGCCGGCGAATAACGCGGCTGCGGACCGCTCCCGGCCTTTTCGGCCGGACAGACCATCCTTGCTTTTGAAGTGGAGATGATCAAAATGGACAGAATAAAAAAGCTGCGCTCGAGCATGACCTCCAACATCCTCGGCGCCATCGTGCTCACGCTCGTCCTCTTCGGGCTGATCGTCAGCGCCTTCGGCTTCGCCAGCTTTACCGAGGCTTTCAAAAAAGAATATGACGTGTCCACCTACCACATGGCCGACACGGCGACCACGCTGGTCAACGGCAACCATATGGACGCATATCTGGCGGGGGAGGAGACGGAGGAATACCGGCAGACGAAGGAATATCTGGATATCTACTGCAAGAAGATCAACGTCTCGCTGATCTACATCATCCAGGTGGACAGAAGCGATTACGGCCGCTTCGTCTCGATCTTCAATCTGGTGAACAACGCGGTGGACGACAGCTCCTATACAGAATGGGAGCTCGGCCATAAACGGGACACGACCAACGACGAGTACCGGCAGAAATACCGCGCCATCTATGAACAGGGATCGCCTTTCGAGACGGTCTACCGCATCAAGACCACGGACGGGCAGCACCCGCACATCACGACCATGGTGCCGGTGAAAAACTCCGCCGGCGAGGTGAGCGCCATCCTCTGCATGCAGCGTCCCGTCCGCGAGATCTACGACGCGCGGCTGCCCTATCTGCGCAGCATCGCGGCCGCCACGGTCCTGCTGGCCATCGCGGCCTCCGCTTTCGCGGCCAATTTCATGCGCAAGCAGTTTGTCAAGCCCCTCCGGAAGGTCTCCCGCGAGGCGACCCGCTTCGCCAGGGAGAATACCAAGGGCGAAGAACTGGGCGAGATCAGCAGCTTCGAGGAGCTGCAGAAGCTGGCCCGTTCCATCGACACGATGGAGACGGACATGGTGAGCTACATCGACAACCTGACCACGGCCACGGCGGAAAAGGAGAGGATCGGCGCCGAGCTGGACCTTGCCAGCACGATCCAGGAAAACTCCATCCCGAACATGTTCCCCGCCTTCCCGGACCGGAAGGATTTCGACATCTACGCCGCCATGACTCCGGCCAAAGCGGTCGGCGGCGACTTCTACAACTTTTTCCTGATCGACGACGAGCATCTTGCCATGACGATCGGAGACGTCTCCGGCAAGGGCATCCCGGCGGCTCTGTTCATGATGGTCACGAACATCCTGCTCAGAGACCGGACGCAGATGGGCGGCGGCCCCGGAGAGATCCTGAGCTCCGTCAACGACAGCCTGTGCGCGCGCAACGTGGCCGACATGTTCGTCACGGTCTGGCTCGGGATCCTGGATCTCTCCACCGGCACGCTCAAGGCGGCCAGCGCGGGCCACGAATACCCGGTGCTGTGCCGTGCGGGCGGCGACTTTCAACTGTACCGCGACAGGCACGGTCTCGTTCTCGGCGGCATGGAGGGCGTGCGCTACAAGGAATATGAGCTGCAGCTCCAACCGGGCGACAAGCTTTTCATCTACACGGACGGCATACCGGAGGCGACGGACGCAGACGGCGCCATGTTCGGCAAAGAGCGGATGATCTCCGCGCTCAACGAGGACGCTTTTGCCGCGCCGGAACAGATTCTGAAGAATGTACGCAGAGCCGTGGACGGCTTTGTGAAGGATGCGGAGCAGTTCGACGATCTGACGATGCTCTGCGCGGAATACAGAGGAAAGGGCGGAAACGACCATGAAGATTGAACTCAAGGGCAGGATCGACTCCGGCAATGCGGCGCAGATCGAAAAGGAGATCCTGGACAAACTGGCGGGAAGGACGGACGAGCCTGTCGAGCTGGACGCCGGGGCCCTGGAATACATCTCCTCCGCCGGACTGAGGGTGATCCTGCGCGTCAAGAAAAGCTTTCCGGACCTGCGGATCACGAACGTCCATTCCGAGGTCTACGAGATCCTGGACATGACCGGCTTCACCGAGATGATGCCGGTGGAAAAAGCCTATCGCGTGGTCTCCGTCGACGGCTGCGAGGAGATCGGCCGCGGCGCCAACGGCATGATCTACCGCATCGACCGGGACAACGTCGTCAAGGTCTACATCAACGCCGACGCGCTGGAGGATATCCAGCACGAGCGCGAGGTCGCCAAGCTCGCGCTGATCCTGGGCATCCCCACGGCGATCTCCTACGACGTGGTCCGGGTGGGCGAGAGCTACGGCTCGGTGTTCGAGCTGCTCAACGCCAGCTCCTTCTCCAAGATCCTGGCGAAGGAGCCCGAAAAGATGGATTGGTGCGTCCGGGAATACGTGGCGCTGCTCAAGACCATCCACGGCACGCTGGTCCCCGCCGGGAAGCTGCCGGACATGAAGGAGACGGCCCTGGGCTGGGCGAGATTCATGCGCGATCATCTGCCGGCGGCCGCCGGGGAGAAGCTCGTCTCTCTCGTGGAGGCCGTGCCGCATGACGATCACATGATCCACGGCGACTATCACACGAAGAATGTGATGCTGCAGAACGACGAGGTGCTGCTCATCGACATGGACACGCTGGCGGTCGGCCATCCGATCTTTGAGCTGGCGAGCATGTTCAACTCCTTCGTCGGCTATTCCGAGTACGACCACTCCACCATCGTCAGATTTCAGGGCTTTGATTTCGAGACCGGCTCCGCCTTCTGGCACAAGTCCGTCGCGGCCTATCTGGGCACGAACTGTGCCGCCAAGATCCGCGAGGTCGAGGACAAGGCGCGCATCATCGGCTACACGCGCATGATCCGCCGTTCGATCCGCCGCGGAGGGCTGGACACGGAAGCGGGACGGGCGGAGATCGAGCTGTGGAAGAGCGAGCTGCTCTCGCTGCTGGAGCAGACCGATACGCTCCTTTTCAACACCAACGAGCTGGAGATCGACGCGGAGGTCGACAATCTCGACGAGGTGCAGCGCTTTGTCGACGAGCGCCTGGAAAAGACCGACTGCCCGCCGAAGCTGCAGATGCAGATCGCTGTCGCGGTAGAGGAGATCTTCGTCAATATCGCCAGCTACGCCTATGCCCCGGACAAGGGAAAGGCAAGAGTGCGCGTGGAGGTCTCCGGAGATCCGGTCATGGTGACGATCACCTTTGTCGACCACGGCGTTCCCTATGATCCGCTGGCGCGCGAGGATCCGAACGTCGGCGCCTCCGCCGCGGACCGCGAGATCGGCGGGCTCGGCATCTTCATGACGAAAAAGCTGATGGACGACGTCATCTACGAATACAAAGACGGCCAGAACATCCTGACGCTGAAGAAAAAACTGTAAGGCGGCAAAAAGCATGAAACCAGACGAAAAGATCGATCTGCATATGCATACGACGGTCTCCGACGGCACCGATTC
>JAEELK010000098.1 GCA_016282655.1 Bacillota bacterium
CCCGGCATCCGACAGCTGCAGATAGGCCGCGGAGGGCTGCGAAGCGCCGGCGTAGAAGGCGCCGTCCTTTTGGATCTTATCCTTTGCCCAGGCGGGCGGCTCGAGCCCCCGGGTCTCCATCAGATCGAGGATCTCCTTCGCCCCGAGCAGGTCGCAGAGCTCAAAGGGGCCCTTGATCCAGTTGTAGCCGCCGCGCATGGCGGCGTCGATATCCCGGAAGTCCCAGCTGATCTCGTCGGCATTCTGCATGGCCAGCCACATGGGCTCAAGCACGACGCGGCGCAGGAAGGGCGTCTCGGGATAATCGCCGAAGAGCAGACCGCGCAGGCGCTCCTTCTTGTCCCGCACCTCCGCGAGGGATGCGATCTTTTCGCGCTCCAGCGGGACGTACTTCGTGTCCCTGTAGTCCCAGACAAAGCGCTCCGTCCCTTTCTCGCCCTTCTTTTTCATGTAGAAGCCGGAGCCCGTCTTGTTGCCGAGGAAGCCGCGGCCGGCAATGTCATAGAGCACCTCGGGGCGGTTGCGGAACGGCTTCTCGTATGCGGGGATATCCGCCCCGGCCATGTATTCTACCGTGTGGACGCTGATGTCCAGACCCACCAGATCGAGCAGCTTGAACGCGCCCTGCTTGGGGCGGAAGATCATGTCGCCCGTCAGCGCGTCAGCCTTGGTGAAGCTGTAGCCCATGTCGGTAGTGGCGTTCATGATCGAGGTCAGCGCCATCGAGCCGATGCGGTTGGCGATGAAGCCCGGCGCGTCCTTGCAGCGGATCGGCGTCTTGCCGAAGCGGTCGTTGATGAGGGCACGCACCCTCGCGAGGATCTCCTCCTCCGTCTCGGCGTGGGGGATGAGCTCGACAAGATCCATATAGCGAACGGGGTTGAAGAAGTGGATGCCGAGGAAACGGCGCTGCCGATCCCTGTCCATGCCCTCCGCGATCGAGCCGATGGAGATGTTTGAGGTGTTGGTCCCGACGATCGTGTCCGGAGAGGCGTTGTCAAATATGAAGGCGACCGTGCTCTGCTTGACGCCCAGATTTTCCGCCACCGCCTCGATCACAAGGTCGCAGTCTGCCAGGAGCGCGGCCTCCTGCTGCATGTCGGCGCAGACTACGCCCGCGCGGATGCGGGCCTCGTCCGAGCCTTTCATCTCGCCTTTCTTGACGATCTCCTCAATAGCTTTGGCGGCGCGTGCTTTCCCGGATTCCCCGCCCTTGCCGCGGACCATCAGCACCACGTCCAGCCCGGCGCGGGCCCCACACGCGGCGATGGCCGCACCCATGGTCCCGGCGCCGACTACCGCCAGTTTTCTGATACTCTTAGCCATATATTCTCCTCCATACATAAGATACCCGTTTCAGCTGTCCGGCAGCTGCGGACGCTCCGCAAAAACTGGGCCGACCAGCATTTTCAGTATAACATACTCCGATTTTCATTTCAAGATGCTTTTGTGCTCTTTCACGAAAACTGTCCGGAACTGCGCAAGATTTTCTTGCAATTTTGTACAAACTGGTGTATGCTTGATTTGGAACGGCACCAATATCCAGACAGGTTGTCATAATCTGTCAAGAAGTATGCGGCAAGGAGACGATCCGCCCGTTTGGTCGGACCAAATATTGGAAATGCAGATCGGTGTTATTGAAGTTCCATCCCGAAAGGATCTTCTCGTACAGAAAATCGAAGAGCAGATCCTGAGCGGCAAGCTGCGCGCGGGCGACAGCCTGCCCTCTGAGCGCCAGCTGCAGGAAGAGACGCATATCAGCAAGACGATGATCCACGCCGCGCTTGTCGAGCTGGAGCGGAAAGGCTTCCTGCAGATCACGCCCCGCCGCGGCGCAGTCGTGGCGAATTATACCGAGACCGGCACGATGGAAACGCTCAACGCCCGCATCCGCCTGAACGGCGGGAATATGTCCGCCGCCCAGGCGCGCAGCTTCATGGAGGCGCGCATTGCCATCGAGGGCGCAGCCTTGCGCCGGCTGGCCGAGCGGCGTACGGAGGAGGATCTGGCCTATCTGGAAGAGATCATCGCCCAGGCCGACGCGCTTCTGGAAAAGGAAAAGTCCGACGACGCAGCCCTGGCGGAGGTGCTTTTCCGCTTTCACCGCGGCATCTGCCTGCGGAGTGGGAATGAGTTTTTCCCGCTTCTGCTCAACGAATTCCGCCCGATCATCATGGAATTCTGGATGCGCTCGATCGCCGTGTTCGGCGCGGCGTCCAACGTGCATCTGGCCAAACGCTACCTTGAGCTGATCCGCGCAGGCGATGCCGACAGCGCCTTCCGCCGGCTCGAGCGAAGCGTGAATGAGTATCTCAGCTGCCTGGAAGAGCAGTAACGGAAATAACGGAAAATCAAACTCTTATGAAGGAGGAACAGAAAAAATGGAAGACCTGGAGTACCTGAAAGCATTGGATGAGGTCGCACTGAAGAACGCCGCCCTGGCACGCAGTCAGTACGACCCGGAGATCCCGGAGAAGATTGAGTATGAGGACAAGCCCTGCAAGTGGTGGTTCAACCACTGGGCGGAACAGAACCCGAAAAAGCCCTACGCGATACTGGGCGATCTTGTGCTCCCCTACGGCTACTGCAACGACGTGGCCCGCCGTCTGGCAAACGCTTTTCTGGATCTGGGCATAAAGAAGGGCGACCGCGTGGCGATCATGTCCCCGAACGTACCGCAGTACCTGCTGGCCATGCACGCGGTGTGGAAAATCGGCGCAATCGAAGTTCCCGCCAACCCGCTCTACACGGTACCGGAGCTGACCGGCCAGCTCAACGACAGCTCCGCGGAAACCGTTGTCGTCATGGCGGCTTTCGCCCCCAAGGCGATCGCCATGCTGCAGAATCCCAACTGCGCCGTCAAGCGCGTCATCGCTTTCCAGCTCCCGTCCGGCAAGGTCGAGCTGCCGGAGGTCGAGGGTCTGTATGACTTCAACGCCCTCGTCGGTACCCATCCGAATACCGAGCCCGATATTGAGATCTCCATGGATGACCCGGTCCGTCTGCAGTACACCGGCGGCACCACCGGCATCCCCAAGGGCTGCGTGCTGACCAACAAGATGGTCTA
>JAEELK010000099.1 GCA_016282655.1 Bacillota bacterium
AGAATGAAATACATGCTGAACGCCTATCGTGTTCTGCTCACGCGCGCCCGGGCCGGAATGGTGATCTGCGTGCCTGCCGGGAATCCAAACAAGACCGCAAGTGGTTTCTGGGAGGACAGCACCCGCCTGCCCGAATTCTACGACGGGACCTATCAGTATCTGAAGAGCATCGGGATGGAGGAGATCTAAAAACAAAAGATCGAGCGTTCATTTGTGAAATAGCTAAATCAAAAAACGCCGCCCCACCGGGCGGCGTTTCCTTTTGTTTTAATTGCTGTTTCCAGCGTCACGGCACTTCGCCGCCTATTTCTTGGCGATGGTGTCGCCGGGGACCGCGCCGTCGGCCTCCAGGATCAGCCAGGCGTGGCAGTTCGTCTTTGCGGACTTGCACATGTTGGCGCCGAGCTCCGTATCGAAGTCCGAGACACCGTCGCATTCATACACGGCAAGGAGTTTCGTCTCGATCTTCTGCTCCCCGTGCAGGATCGTCACGCTGTCGTCCCGCGTGAAGGTGCCGGCCTGGACCAGGCCTTTCACGACGGTCTTGTCCTTCAGCAGCTTCGAGCGCTTCAGGCCGACGTCCAGCGCCTTCGGGGCGATGGTGAAGGTCTCTTCGACCTTGAAGATCGCGGAATAATCCTGCCCGAGGGCCGCCACCGCTTCGCTCTGCTCCTGCCGCGCGGCGGTGATGTACTGTCTGGCCTCCTCGATCGTCAGGTCGTTCAGCGTATCGTATTGCTTTTGCCAGAGTGTGCCGTCCGCGCGCTCTACGGTCCAGTGCTCCACGTCGTAGATGCCGCGCAGCGTCTTGGCGCATTCGGGACAGATGGTGCCGTCCTTGAGCAGCTCTGACGAGAAGAATCCCATCTCACCGCCGCAGATGGGGCACTTTTCTTTTTCTTTGTTCTTTTTTCCAAACAGACCCATGCTGACACCTCCTCGACGACTCTCGTTGATACTGTATTACGACAGCAGCATCCGGATGCTGCCGGCGGGGCAGCCTTCCGCGCACTTGCCGCAGCCGATGCACTTGTCCGGATCGACCTTCGCCAGGAAGTTCTCCACGGCGATGGCCTCTGCCGGGCAGCTGCGCTGGCACTTGCCGCAGCCCAGGCAGCCCTGGGTGCAGGCCTTGCGGGTCTCTGCGCCCTTGCTCGTGTTCTTGCAGAGCACCGCGGCGTTCTGGCGGCACTTCGGGAGCAATGTGATGAGCCCCTTGGGGCAGACGCCGACGCAGATCTTGCAGGCTCTGCAGACGGCCGGATCGACCTTGGCGACGCCGTTCTCCGCGATGCGGATGGCGCCGTAGGGGCAGGCCTGCACGCAGTCGCCCAGGCCCAGGCAGCCGAAAGCGCAGGCTTTTCCGCCCTGGAAGAGCTGGTTGGCCGCCTTGCAGCTCTGCAGTCCTTTGTATTCCATGCGGCTGCCGCAGGCTTCTTTTCCGCCCTGGCAGAGCACCACGGCGGCCATCGGGACCTGCGAGCCGGCTTCCAGGCCGAGGATCTCCGCGAGCGCGGCGGCGGTCTTCGCGCCGCCGGGCGAGCAGAGGCCGCAGTCCGTGAAGCTGCCGTCCGCAAGCGCCGCGGCATAGCCCGCGCAGCCGGAGAAGCCGCAGGCGCCGCAGTTCGCGCCCGCGAGGGCAGCTTCGAGTTCTTTTGCCTTTTCGTTCTCCGGCACGGCCAGCAGCCGTCCGGCAAAGGCCAGGATGAGGCCGAGGACGAGCCCCAGCAGGGAGACGAAGATCACGGCGGTCAGAATGCTGTTCATTGTGTCCTCCCTCCCCTACATGCCAAAGAGATTGCCCGCCACGCCGGCGAAGCCGAGGAAAGAGCAGGCCGTGAAGGCCGCCGCCACCAGGGTGGCCGGCAGACCTTTCCAGAAGTCAGGAATGTCGTTGCCCTCCAGATGCTCGCGCACGCCGGAGAAGATCAGCATGGCGACCAGGAAGCCCAGGCCCGCGCCGAAGGCGTTCGCGACGGATTCCGCGAAGCCGTAGGCCTCGCTGACGTTCAGCGTGACCACGCCGAGCACGGCGCAGTTCGTGGTGATCAGGGGCAGATAGATGCCCAGCGCCTGGTAAAGGGCCGGCAGATGGCGCTTCAGCACCAGCTCCACCAACTGCACCAGCGCGGCGATCACGAGGATGAAGACCAGCGTCTGCAGATACTCCATGCCGCGCGCTTCCAGGAAGCAGTTGATGGGATAGCAGACGATCGAGGCGAGCAGCATCACGAAGAGGACCGCGAGGCTCATGCCGAACGCGGTGTTCGTCTTCTTGGAGACGCCGAGGAAGGGGCAGATGCCCAGGAACTTGGAAAGGATGAAGTTGTTGGTGAAGACGGCGGCAAAGATGATCGCGAGCAGTTTCATTTAGACTTCCCCCTCCTTTCCGGCGCAGAGCGCTGCCATGGGGCAGGCGCTGCAGTTGTTCTCACAGGCGTCCGCGCCTTTCTTCTCCCGCCCGAGGCGGTTGACCAGGGCCATCAGCAGGCCGAAGACGAAGAATCCGCCCGGCGCGAGCAGGAAGATGGTGACGGGCTCCAGGCCGATCGCGCTGAGGAGGTTCCCCTCCTGCAGGCCGAAGAGCGCCGTGAGGCTCGTGCCGTGCCCGAAGGCCTTGAGGGTCAGCTCGCCGCTGCCGAAGAACTCGCGCAGCACGGCCATGCAGCAGAGGGCCAGCGTGAAGCCGATGCCCATGCCCAGGCCGTCCAGCACGGAGACGAAGACGCGGTTCTTGGACGCGAAGGCCTCCGCGCGGCCCAGGATGATGCAGTTGACCACGATCAGCGGCAGATAGATGCCCAGCGCTTCGTTCAGCGCCGGCGCGTAGGCCTTGATCAGCATCTGGATGATGGTGACGAAGGCCGCGATGATGACGATGTAGGACGGGATGCGCACCCGCTGCGGAATGACGTTTCGCAGCAGGGAGATGCTCGCGTTGGAGAGCATGAGGACCAGCGTGGCCGCGACGCCCATGCCGATGGCGTTCTCCAGCGAGGTGGAGACGGCCAGCGTGGGACAGGTGCCGAGGGCCAGGCGCAGCACGGGGTTCTCGAGCAGGATGCCCTTGGAGAACTCATGTCCCAGGGAGGACGGACGTTCCGACATTACTGCGCACCCCCTTTCATGGCGTCAAAGAGCGAGAGCGCTTTGTTGACAGCGCTCGTGACCGCTGTGGAGGTGATGGTGGCGCTTGTGACCGCCTGCACCTCTCCTTCTTTCGGGGCGTTCTTGACCAGGCTGACCGCGCCGGAAAGGCCGCGGAACTGATCCAGGAAAGCAGGCTTTCCGGCGTTCTGGCCGAGGCCGGGCGTCTCCTTGGAGAGGTCCGCGGGCAGGACGCCCGTGAGGACGCCGTCCAGGCCGATGCCGACGCTGACGGACACGGGACCGCCGTAGCCCTTGCTCTCCCCTTCCGTGCGGAAGACGTAACCGAGCAGGCTGCCGCCCGCGTCCAGCGCTTCGTAGCAGCCCTCCGCTTCGCGGAAGGACGCGGCCGCGGGGAAGACGGCAAAGCGGGCCGCCGCCTCCGCCTCGAGCTCCTGGGCGTGGATGCGCTCCGCGGTGAGACCCTGCACCAGCGCGAGCAGAAGGCTCGCCGCCAGCGCGATCACAAAGAGGCAGAGCGCGGGACTGAGGATGCTGGCGGAACGTTTCGTTTCCATTATTTCCCCGCCTCCTTTCCTTTCTTCTCAGGCGCCAGCCAGCCGAAGGGCTTCGGCGCGCAGAGACGGTCGATGTGGGGCACGAGCAGGTTCATCAGCAGGATGGAGAAGGATACGCCTTCCGGCAGGGAGCCCCAGAGCCGGATGAGGCAGGTGATGAGCCCGAGGCCGATGGCAAAGATGATCTTCCCCTTCCGGTTGACCGGAGAGGTGGTATAGTCCGTGGCCATGAAGATGGCGCCGAGCAGCAGGCCGCCGCCGAGGACTTCGTAGAGGACGGTATAGATGTCTCCGCGGAACGCGAGCAGCATGAGGACTGCCACGGTGCCGACGTACACGCAGGGGATGACGGGCGAGATGACTCTCCGCCAGAGCAGGTAGGCGCCGCCGAGGAGCAGCGCCAGCGCGGAGACCTCGCCGATGCAGCCCGGGATGCCGCCGAGGAAGAGCTGCAGGAGGTCCGGCGCTCCGTCCGCGATGCCGGACGTGGAGACCATGCCCATGGGGGTGGCTCCCGTGATGGCGTCGACGTCCCAGCCCACGCGGTTTCCGCCCGCGAAGGCGCCTGCCGCCATGCGGCCCGGGAAAGAGGCCGTGAGGACGGCGCGCGCCGCCAGGGCCGGGTTGATGAAATTCTGTCCGATGCCGCCGAAGATC
>JAEELK010000100.1 GCA_016282655.1 Bacillota bacterium
CACCTTCTTCAGGATCTTGTCCAGGCCCTTGTCGAAGAGATAGCTGGTGTAGGAGCCTTCCTTGGGCGACTCTTTCCGCCCCTGGATGAGCTCGTAGAGGCCTTCGTAGGAGAACTCGCGGCGCGTTTCGCTCTCATAGACCGGGTATTCAAAGCAGGAATCCGTGCCGAGGTGACAGGCCGGACCGTCCGGCTCCACCAGAACGAGCAGGGCGTCGCCGTCGCAGTCCGCCGTGATGGAGACGATGTGCTGATAGTTGCCGCTGGTCTCGCCTTTGAGCCAGAGCTCCTGCCGGGAGCGGCTCCAGAAGCAGCAGAGCTCCTTCTCCATGGAGATCTTCAGGCTTTCCGCGTTCATATAGGCGAGGGTGAGCACCCGCTTGCTGACGGCATCCGCCACGATGGCCGGAATGAGGCCGTCCTTGTCAAACTTCAGTTCTTCGATCTTGACCATTCTTGCTCGCTCCTTTACAGTCTCACCGGGATGCCGTTTCTGTGCATCTCCGCCTTCAGATCCGCGATCCGCACCTCTTCAAAGTGGAAGATGGAGGCCGCGAGACCCGCGTCCACGCCGGGGATGGCCCGGAAGAGCTCTATGAAATCCGATATGCCGCCGGCGCCGCCGGAGGCGATCACCGGCACCTGCACGGCGTCGCAGACCGCCCGGAGCATCTCCAGGTCGAAGCCCTGCTTCACGCCGTCCGTGTCGATGGAGTTCACCACCACTTCGCCCGCGCCCGCGTCCACGCAGCGGCGGATCCAGCCGATGGCCTCCATGCCGGTGTTCTCCCGGCCGCCCTTCGCGTAGACCCGGAAGACGCCGTCCACGCGCTTGATGTCCACGGAGAGCACCACGCACTGGCTGCCGTAGAGCCGGGCGGCCTCGCCCACCAGCGCCGGGTCCCGGATGGCGCCGCTGTTGACGCTCACCTTGTCCGCGCCGCATTTCAGCACGCGGTCGAAGTCCTCCACCGTGTTGATGCCGCCGCCCACCGTGAGCGGGATGAAGACGTTGCGCGAGGTCTCGCGCAGGATGTCCGTGAAGAGCCTGCGCCCCTCTGCGGAGGCGGTGATGTCGTAGAAGACGAGCTCGTCCGCGCCGCAGCTGCTGTAGTGTTTTGCCAGGTCCACCGGGGAGGCCAGCTCCCGCAGGTCCGTGAAGTTGGTCCCCTTCACCACCCGGCCGTCGCGGACGTCCAGGCAGGGGATGATGCGTTTTCTTAACATTTCGCCACCTCTATGGCTTCCTTCAGATCGACGGCCCCGGTGTAATATGCCTTGCCGATGATGGCCCCGTGGATGCCCAGCGCCGCCAGCGCGCGGACGTCGTCCAGCGTCGAGACCCCGCCGGAGGCGACGATGTCCATGGAAAAGCGCTCGGAAAGGGCTTTGTAGAGCGCGCGGTTCGTGCCCTGCATGGCGCCGTCGCGGGAGATGTCCGTGCAGATGAGGGTCTTCACGCCGCGCGCCTGCATGTCCTCGCAGAACGCGAAGGCGTCCAGCTCCGTGGTCTTGAGCCAGCCGCGGGTGGCCACCCTGCCGTCGCGCAGGTCCGCGCCCAGCGCGATCCTTTCGCCATAAGCCGCCACAGCCTCCGTGACGAAGTCCGGATCTTCCGCCGCGGCGCTGCCGAGGATCACGCGGTCCAGCCCCGCATCGAGATAGCGCCGGACGGTCTCCATGCTCCGGATGCCGCCGCCGATCTCGCAGAAGAGCCCGGAGGCTTCCTTGATGCGGCAGACGGTCTCGAAGTTCGGCGTCTCCCCGCTCTTGGCGCCTTCCAGGTCCACCAGGTGGACCCGCTCCGCGCCCGCGGCGCGGAAGGCCAGAGCGATCTCCTCCGGCACCTTGCTGTACACGGTCTTCTGGGCGTAGTCGCCGCGCAGCAGCCGCACCGCCTCTCCCTCGTACAGGTCTATGGCCGGATAGATCAGCATAAGTCACCTGCTTTCATCTCACAAAAGGCCCGGAGGATGGCCAGGCCCACGTCCCCGCTCTTCTCCGGATGGAACTGGCAGCCCAGCACATTGCCCCTGCCCGCGGCCGCGGTGAGCGGCGCGCCGTAATCCGTGACGGCGAGCGTCACCGCCGCACAGTCCGCGGCATAGTAGGAATGGACGAAATAGACGCAGTCTCCCTCGTTGATATAGCGGAAGAGCGGGTGCTTTTCGCCGGGGAACTCCAGGCTGTTCCAGCCCATGTGCGGGATCTTGGCGTCCTTCGGCACCACGTCCGCGATGGGGCGGATGACGCCGGGCAGCAGGCCCAGGCCCTCGTGCTCCCCGAACTCGTAGCTCTTCTCAAAGAGGAGCTGCATGCCCAGGCAGATGCCGAGCAGGGGTTTTCCCGCGGCGGCCTCCGCGAGCAGCACGCGGTCCAGACCGCTCGCGCGCAGCTTGGCGGCGGCGTCCTCAAAGGCGCCCACGCCGGGCAGGATGATGCGCTCCGCCGCCCGGATCTCGGCCGGATCGGCGGTGACGCACACCTCCGCGCCTATGGCGGCGAAGGAGCACTCCAGCGAGTAGAGATTGCCCACGCCGTAGTCGACTATGGCGATCATATCGTAAGTCCTTTCTTTGTTCTGTTCCGATGCCGCTTCTGCGCCCGCGCGCTACAGCACGCCCTTGGTGGAAGGGATCTGGTCGGCGAATTCGGGGTCGATGCGGACGGCCTCTCTGAGGCTCCTGCCCACGGACTTGAAGATGCCTTCTATGAGGTGGTGGCTGTTCTCGCCCGCGAGCCGGCGGACGTGCAGGGCGCATTCCGCCTTGCGCACGAAGCCGTACCAGAACTCCTGCACCAGCTCCGTGTCGAAGCTCCCGACCTTCTCGCTGGGCATGTCCACCAGGAAGCCCAGATGGCTGCGTCCGGAGAAGTCCACCGCTGAAAGCACTAACGCATCGTCCATTGGCAATATACAGTCTCCGAAGCGGTGGATGCCTTTTTTATCGCCGAGCGCCTCGGCGAAGGCCTGCCCCAGCGCGATGCCGATGTCCTCCACGCTGTGGTGGTCGTCGATGTAGGTGTCCCCCTTGCAGCGCAGCGTAAGGTCGAACTTGCCGTGGGAGGCGAATGCGGTGAGCATGTGGTCCAGGAAGCCCACGCCGCTCTCGATGGCGCTCTCACCCCTGCCGTCCAGGCAGAGCCGGAGCGCGATGTCCGTCTCTTTCGTTTTGCGCGTGATCTCTGCGGTCCTCATTTCAGGATCTCCTTCAATGCCTCGATCAGTGTCTCCATCTCCTCGGGGCTGCCCACGGTGATGCGGTTGTAGTCGCTGAGGCGCGGCGCGTCGAAGTGCCGCACCAGCACGCCCTTCTCCCGCAGCGCCGCGTAGAGCGCCGCGCCCGGGACGCGCGGATGGCGGACGAAGAGGAAGTTCGCCTGGGAGGGCGTCATCTCAAAGCCCAGCGCGCGCAGGGCTTCTTTGCTCTTTTCGCGCGTCTTCACGATCTCCCCGCAGCACCAGCGGAAGTATTCCTCGTCCGCGAAGGAGCCGAGGCCGGCGGCCATGCTCATGCGGTTGATGCAGTAGGGGTTGCTGGAGTATTTCAGGGTGTTCAGATCCGTGATGAGGGCTTCGTTTCCGAGCGCCCAGCCGAGGCGTCCGCCGGCCAGGGAGCGCGATTTGGACGAGGTCTGCACCACCAGCAGGTTCTCGTACTTGTCGATGAGAGAGACGGCGCTCTCCGCGCCGAAGTCCACGTAGGCTTCATCGATCAGCACGACGTTGTCCGGGTTGCTCGCGACGATCTCCTCCACCTCGGCCAGCGGCAGGGCCATGCCCGTGGGGGCGTTGGGGTTGGCCAGGAAGACGTTCCGCCCCGCGCCCTTGTAGTCCGCGGGATCCACGGAGAAGTCCTCGCGCAGCGGGACCTCTTCATAGGGGACGCCGTGCAGGGCCGCGTAGACCTTGTAGAAGCCGTAGGTGACGTCCGGGAAACGCGCCGGGCGCGTCTCGTCGCAGAAGGCCATGAACGCCAGGTTCAGCGCGTCGTCGGAACCGTTTACGAAGAGGATCTGCGACGGCTTCAGCCCGAAGCGGGCGGCGGCCTCCTGCCGCAGCGCCGTGCACTCCGGGTCCGGATAGAGCTGCAGATCGCCCGCCGCCTGACGCGCCAGGCGCAGCGCCATGGGGGAGGGCGGATACGGCGACTCGTTCGTGTTCAGCTTCACGAACTTCCGCTCGCGCGGCTGTTCCCCCGGCGTATAGGGGGTCAGCGCGTCAAATCGTCTGCTGAAAAAACGGCTCACTTCGGCTCCTCCGTTCTCACCAGCGCGCTCTTCGCGTGGGCCGTGAGGCCCTCCTTGCGGGCGAAGGCGGCCGCTTTGGGCGCGGCCTCGGCCAGCGCCTCTTCGGTGTAATAGATGTACTGCGTCTTTTTGATGAAATCGTCCACGGAGAGCGGGCTGGAGAAGCGCGCGCTGCCCCCGGTGGGCAGGGTATGGTTCGGCCCCGCCAGATAGTCTCCGAGCGCCTCCGGGCAGTTCCGCCCGAGGAAGACGGAGCCGGCGTGGCGCACTTCCGCCAGCCAGGCGAAGGGATCCTCCACGCAGAGCTCCAGGTGCTCCGGCGCGATCTCGTTCGCGATCGCGATGGCCTGTGGCAGGTCCTCCGCGACGATGATCTTTCCGTTGCTGTCTATGGACGCGCGGGCGATCTCCGCCCGCTCCAGCAGGGG
>JAEELK010000101.1 GCA_016282655.1 Bacillota bacterium
AATATGGTGTTTTACGGGCCATCCGGAACCGGGAAGACCACGGTTGCGAGCATTATCGCCGCGAAGACGAACCGCACCCTGCGTCGTCTGAACGCCACGAACGCGAGCATCGCGGATATCCGCGCGATCATCGCGGAGCTGGATACGATGCTCACGCCCGGCGGCGTGCTGCTCTATCTGGACGAGATCCAGTATTTCAATAAAAAACAGCAGCAGTCGCTGCTGGAGTTTATGGAGGACGGGCGCATCACGGTCATCGCCTCCACAACGGAGAACCCGTTTTTCTATGTCTATAACGCGGTCTTGAGCCGCAGCACGGTCTTTGAGTTTAAACAGGTTCCTGCTATGGAGGTCACGAAGGCCGTCAAGCGCGCGATCCGTGTGCTCATCGAGCGCGAGGGCGTCAGGCCGGAGACCGAGCTCGGCACGGAGGAATACATCGCCTCTGTCTGCGGCGGGGACGTTCGGAAATCGCTGAACGCCGTGGAGCTGCTTTTCTCGGCCGCGAAGCGGGAAGACGGCGTCATCTATCTCACGCGCAAGGACGCCGAGTCCATTTCCCAGCGCAGCGCAATGCGTTATGACCGGGAGGGGGACGATCATTTTGATATTGTTTCCGCACTGATGAAATCACTCCGTGGTTCCGATCCGGACGCAGCGCTGCACTATCTGGCGCGTCTGCTCGAGGCGGGAGATCTGATCGGCGTCTGCCGCCGGATCCTCTGCTCTGCGAGCGAGGACATCGGCATGGCCTATCCGCAGGCGGTGAGCATTGTGAAGTCCTGTGTCGACAGCGCGCTGCAGCTGGGGCTGCCTGAAGCACGGCTGCCGCTGGCACAGGCCTGCATTCTGCTTGCCACGGCGCCGAAATCAAACTCCGTCGTCATGGCGATCGACGCGGCTGCGGCGGACGTCAGAGCGGGGAAGGCCGGCCCCATTCCGCGTGAGCTGCAGAATGTACACGCCGACGGCGCGGGCTTTGAGCGGGAGCAGGGCTATCTCTATCCGCATGAGTTCCCCGGCCATTGGGTCAAACAGCAGTATCTCCCGGATGAGCTGCGCGGCGTGAGGTATTACGAATACGGCGATAACAAGACCGAGCAGGCTGCCAAGGCCTACTGGGAGAAGATCAAGGGGTGATCGGATGGACATTCGCGTTGGAGACATTCTTACCATGAAAAAGCAGCATCCCTGCGGTGAAAAGCGCTGGGAGGTTCTGCGCATCGGCGCGGATTTCCGCCTGCGCTGCCTCGGCTGCGGCCATGAAGTCATGGGCGCCAGAAGCAAATTTGAAAAAAACGTCAAACAAATTGAAAGGAACGGAGGAGCGATCAATGGTTAAGAGAACCATTATTCATGAGGATCTGTGTATCGGCTGCGGCCAGTGCGCGAATGACTGCGTGGCCTGCTGCATCGAGATCGTGAACGGTAAGGCGAAGGTAAGGGAGGATATGTGCGTCGGCTGCGGTCACTGCTATGCCATCTGCCCGAAGAACGCCGTGGAGCTGCAGGGATGGGGTGAAGGCGGGGGAGAGCCGATCTCTGTGCCGGTAGATCCGGATGCGCTGCTTGGCATGATGAAGAGCCGCCGAAGCACCCGCCAGTTCCAGGATAGAGCGGTCGAACCGGAGGTGCTGGAAAAGCTTCTCGAGGCAGGACGCTATGCGCCGACGGCGGAAAACCATCAGGTGGTGGAATACATCATTCTGGACAAACAGAAGGACGTCGTCGAGGCCAAGGCGGTCAAGCAGTTCCGCAAGATCCTGAAGGTGCTGGTGAAGGTCGTTCCCCAGCTTGCGACGCAGGTGATCGACGATCACTTCTTCTTCAAGGGCGCGCCGCTTGTGATTTTGGTCACCAACAAAATGGGCATGGACGACGGACTCGCGGCAAGCTACATTGAGCTGATGGCGAACTCACTGGGACTTGGTGTGCTATACAGCGGCTTCTTCCGCGTGGTTGTGAAATTCAATCCAAAGCTGAAAGCCATGCTCCCGATCCGCAAGGGATACCATCTTACAAATTGTCTTGTGATCGGATATCCAAGCGTGAAATACCAACGTGTGCCGCCGCGTTTGCCGGCAAAAATCAAAAGGCATTAATAAAAAATCCGTTCCCGATTCGGGAACGGATTTCTGATAGTAATTCAGCTTACTTAACGAGCTTGGCAACCTCTTCGGCCAGATCGTCCTGACGCTTCTCGATGCCTTCGCCCTTCTCAAAACGGGTGTAGCCAACGAGCTTCACGTCCGCGCCGACTTCCTTGGCGACGGCGGCGACATGCTGCTCCACAGAGACCTTGTCGTCCTTGACGAAGGGCTGCTGCATGAGGCAGATCTCCTTGAAGTACTTGTTCAGGCCGCCGGTGATGATCTTCTCGATGATGGCGTCCGGCTTGTTGGCGTTCTTCGGATCCTCCTTGGCCTGGGCCAGACGGATCTTCTTCTCGTTCTCGATGAACTCCTCGGAAACGTCGCTCTTGTCCAGGAACTGGGGATTGAGCGCCGCGATCTGCATGGCGACGTCCTTGCCCAGCTCAACGAGCTGCTCGTTGTCGGCCGGGACGGCGGTCTCCAGGTTCACGAGCACGCCGATGCGGCCGCCCATGTGGACATAGGGGACGCTGACGCCCTCGGCGTAGCGGGCAAAACGGCGGACCTTGATGTTCTCGCCGATGACGAGGACCTTGTCCTGCTGGGTCTGCTCGACGGTCAGCGCGCTGCCGGGATAC
>JAEELK010000102.1 GCA_016282655.1 Bacillota bacterium
CTTGTACAGGATGCAGTAATACGGCACCTCTTCCCGCAGGATCTGCCGCAGCCCCTTGAAGACCTCGCCCTTCTCCGCCGCGTCCTGCGGCAGCTGCAGCGCGTCCAGTGCCTCGTCCAGCCGCCCGATCTTGCATCCGTTGAACGGCTTGTACCCGCTGTGCAGCAGGCTCCGCAGATCGTAGTTCTCCGTGCAGGAGATGCCCCCCACGAAGACCTGATACTTGCCGCCAGAGAGCCGCTTCTGCAGCTCCGCGTACGGCAGCGCCTCCACCGCCGCGTCCACGCCAGCAGCCGCGAGCCCGCTCTTCAGCAAGCCCGCCGCCGCGACCCGCGGCGCGTTCTCCTCGTTCACCAGGATGTTGACCCGGAAGGCCTTTCCCTTGGGGTCGTCCAGCCAGCCGTCGCCGTTCCGGTCCTCGTAGTCCATGGCGCGGAAGATGGCCCGGCACTTGTCCGGATCGTACGGATAGAGCGCTTCCGCCTCGCCGCAGTCCAGGTATCTGGGCGGATAGATGCTGTCGCTCATGATCCCGCTCTGATAATAGCAGGTGTCGCGCACGGCCGGGCAGTCCAGGCAATAGGCCAGCGCCTGCCGCGCTTCCCGCCGCGAGAAAAGGCCGTCCGCGCAGTTGAAGCCCAGCACCTCCGCCTCGTTCGACGCGAAGTTCGCCAGGTTCTCCTTGTACTCGCCGAGGAAGGTCCCGCGGTCCGTCTCCTGCACGATGCTGAGGTCCACGGTGCCGAGCTCGAAGAGGTCGATGCCGCCGCTGCGGGAGGGGAGCATCACGAAATGCAAGGTGTTCTGCGGCGCCGCGCCGCGATAGTCCGAAAAGCCGCAAAGGATCAGCTCCTGCCCGGGCCGCATCTCCTCCACCTTGTACGGGCCGGTCCCGACGGGCACGAAACCGTCCGCGGTCTTGGCCGCGGAGGCCGCGTTCTTGTAGAGATGCTTCGGCAGGATGGGAAAGATCAGGTCTTCCAGCGCGCAGTGGTACGGGTCTTTCAGCTGCAGGCGGACGATGAAGTCGCCCTCCGCCTTGGCCGTCTTGATCCCGTCCACGTAATCGCTGTAGAGACAGTCGTTTTTCTGATAGGCCTCGATGCTGAAGAGCACGTCCGCCGCCGTGAAGGCTTCGCCGTCGTGCCAGAGGACGTCATCGCGCAGCTCCAGCGTCAGGATCTTCTTCTCGCTGTCATAGCTCCAGTTCTCGGCCAGGCAGGGGCGCGCCGCGAGGGTCTCGCCCAGGGAGAAAAGGCCCTCGTAGAGCAGCTTGCTCACGTAGTAGAAGTCTTCTCCGCAGCCGCGGAGCAGGTTCATGTCGTCGATCCGTTCGGACGCGATGCGGATCTCCGTGCTCAGCTGCGGCTCCGGCGCCTGCTCTTCGTTACCGGACTGGTTGAAGATCGTCCCCTCGCCGCCGCAGCCCGCAAGGAGCAGGGCCGCGCAAAGGCAGACGCAAAGGAGAAGGCTGATGCGCTTCTTTTTACTCTGTTCCATCATTTCCCGCCTCCCGCAATAGCGCGTCGATCTGCGCGTAGAGCGCCTCTTCGCTCCCGCTGTTGTCCAGCACGTGATCCGCGCCTTCCAGCCGGCGCTGCCGGGCCGCCTGCGCGGCCATGCGCTTCTCGGCCTGTTCCGGGGAGAGGCCGCGCCGGACGGCGCGCGCGAGCTGCTCCTCCTCGGGAAGATCCACCACCCAGACCTCGTCCATCTCCGCGTCCATGCCCGTCTCGAAGAGCAGCGGCACGTCCACGAAGAGGAGCTGCGGCGCGGCGCTTTCTTCCGCGCCCGCTCCGCCTTCTTCTCCCCGCCCGCGGAAGCAGCGGATCTCTTCTTCCAGCATGGCGCGGACCGCGCCGTGGACCGCGGCGTTCAGCTGTTCTTCGCGCTCGGGGCTGCCGAAGACCTTCTCCGCCAGCGCGGCCCGGTCCAGCGAGCCGTCGGCGGCCAGGATCTCTTCCCCGAAAAAGGCGCAGAGAAGCTCCAGAGAGGGGCCGCCGGGCGCGACTGCCGCCCGGGCCGCCTCATCCGCGTCGAGCACGGGATAGCCCTTTGCCCGCAGATATTCGCTGACCGTGCTCTTCCCGGCGGCGATCCCGCCGGTGAGCCCTATCACTTTCCGCATGACTGGATCCTTTATTTCAGTTCGTACCAGTTCTCCGCGCTGCCGGCTTCGGCGAGCAGCGCCGCGTCCAGCCGCAGGACGCCTTCCATGCATTCCTGCAGCAGCGCCTTCACCCGCGCCTCGTCCGCCCGCGCGCAGTCCACGATCAGCTCGTCGTGGATCTGCAGGATCAGCTTCGCGTCCGGGCAGTCCTGCCGCAGGCGCTCCTCCACCGCGATCATCGCCAGCTTGATGATGTCCGCCGCGCTGCCCTGGATGGGGCTGTTCATGGCCAGGCGCTCCGCCCACTGCCGCTGCGTGTAGTTGCGGCTGTTGATGTCCGGGATGGCGCGCCGCCGGCCGAGGATGGTCGTCACGAAGCCCTGCGCCCGGCAGAGCTCCACCTGTCCGTCCAGGAACTGCTTGACCTTCTCGTATTTCTTGAAATAGTCCGCGATGTAGCGCTCCGCCTGCTTGCGGCTGATGTGCAGCTGGTCCGAGAGGCCGAAGCCGCTCATGCCGTAGATGACCCCGAAGTTGACTGCCTTCGCGTTGGAGCGCATCTCCGGCGTCACCTGCGATTCCGGCACTTCAAAGACCCGCGCCGCCGTGGCCCGGTGGATGTCCTGGCCCTGCCGGAAGGCCTCCAGCATGGAGGGATCTTGGCTGAGATGCGCCAGGATGCGCAGCTCGATCTGCGAATAGTCCGCTCCCACGAAGACGCGGCCCGGCGCGGAAGGCACGAAGGCCTTGCGCAGGCTGCGTCCCGGCTCGCTGCGGACCGGGATGTTCTGCAGGTTCGGCTCGGTGCAGCTGATGCGGCCGGTGGCGGTGACGGTCTGCTGGAAGTGCGCGTGGATGCGCCCGTCCATGCCGATCAGCGGCAGCAGGCCGTCGATGTAGGTGCCCTTCAGCTTGCTGAGGCCGCGGTAGAGCAGGATCTGCGCGACGATCGGGTATTCCTCCTGCAGGCGTTCCAGGACTTCGGCGCTCGTGGAATAGACGCCGTTCTTGTTCTTTTTGCCCGCGGGAAGGCCCAGTTTTTCAAAGAGTATGACGCTCAGCTGCTTGGGGGAGCTGATGTTGAATTCTTCGCCGGCCGCCTCATAGATCTCCGCGCCGAGGCGCGAGATCGCCGCGCTGAGGGCTTCTCCGGCCTGCGTGAGCTGTTCTCTGTCCACGGCGATGCCGCGGCTCTCCATGCGGGCCAGCACCGCCGCGAGCGGCAGCTCCGCCCGCGCGAGCAGCTCCGTGAGCCCTTCCGCTTCCACCTGCTCGCGCAGCAGCGCGCAGAGCGCCCAGAGCCCTCTGCCCCGCGCGAGCGCGTAGGCGCAGTAGTCCGGCTCCGCCTCCCCGAAGAGGCTGATCTGGCCGCCGCCCTCGCAGAAGTCTTCCGGCGCGGGCAGATTCCGGTGGAAGGCCTGCAGATAGAGCTGCTCCGCGCCGTTCTCCCCTTCTCCCGGGTGCAGCACGTAGGCCGCCAGCGCGCTGTCGAAGGCGGTCTTGGGCTGCCAGGCGTCCCAGCCGCTGCGGAAGAGCGCGTAGTAGCTCTCCTGGAGCCGGTGGCCCAGGAAGGCGCAGTCCGATCCGGCAAAGCAGGCTTCCAGCGCGGCAAGGAGCGCCGGATCGCGGCGCAGATCGCAGTAATAGAAAGCGTCGTCCGTGAGAAGGGCCAGGCCCTGCAGCACGGGCTTCTCCTTGTGATCGCCGCTCCCGAGCACCTGCAACAGCGCTTCCTGCTTCGTCTGCAGGGCCTGCTGCAGCGGCAGCAGCTCCCCTGCCGCCTCGATGCGGATCACGGGCAGCTCCTCCGGCAGGGGAGCCGGCCCTTCTCCGCCCGCGGCCGCGCCCTCCGCCTTTTCCGGCAGCTTCAGGCGCGAGAGGAAGCTTTGGAATTCCAGTTTTTTATAGAGCTCGATGAGCTTGTCGTGGTCCGTCTCGCCGATCCGGCAGTCCTCCGGCTCCAGCTCGAGGGGCGCGTGCGTGTCGATCTCCGCCAGCCGGCGGCTCATGCGCGCGAGCTGCGCGTTCTCTTCGACCTTCTGTCTAAGCTTCGCGCCCTCTATCTCCGCGCTGCGGGCGAGC
>JAEELK010000103.1 GCA_016282655.1 Bacillota bacterium
GGCCGGACGGCGCCGCCCGTCCGTGATGACGCGCCTTCGATTACCCTGCTGGGGGAAGCGGAAGGGGAGATCCAGTTCACGGAAGACGGCCTTTCCGGCATCTGCGTTTTCGACCTCAGCGCCTTCCTTTCCCGGGAAGCGCTGGAGGAGGGGCGCGTCCTGCTGGAATGGGACCTCTTTCCCGCGCATTCTGAAGCGGAACTGCTCGCGCTGCTGGAAGCGCAGAAGCAGGTCTTGGCCGAACGGCCGGCCGCGCGTCTGCTGGAAGCCTTCCTGCCGGAGAAACTGCAGCCGGTCTATCTGCGGGCCTGGCTCGGAGATGCCGCCGGAAGGGGCAAAATGGACCTTCTTTTGCGCGAACTGGGAGAAACGGAACTGAGATCCCTCGCGAAGCTCCTGAAGGGATACCGCGCCCGCATCAAGGGCAGCAAAGGCTGGGTGGAGGCGCAGGTCAGCCACGGCGGCGTGGCGCTGGAGGAACTGAACGCGGAGACCCTGGAATCGCTGCGGCAGCCGGGGCTCTACGTCGTCGGAGAAGCGATGGACGCAGACGGTCCCTGCGGCGGCTACAATCTGCACTGGGCCTGGGCCAGCGGCCTCAGGGCCGGCAGGGCCGCGGCGGAAGGAGCGCGGCATGCTTAGGGCCTACGGACTGAAGCGCGGCGTCCGCGCGCCGAGAGAGGCGGTCTGGGAGGCGCTCTGCCGGCGCTATGGGCTGGAAGCCGGCCGCCTGCGCGAGAAGCGCATCGTGCGCGAGTCGCTGGACGCGCGGAAGAAGGGCGATCTCTTCTTCCTGCACACGGTGGATTTCGCGCTGGAGACGGCGGCTGCGGAGGAGAAGCTGCTGCGGCGCAAAGGCGCGGCGGGCAAGCTGGAAGCCTCGCCGCAGGAAGGCTATGCGCTGCAGGGCGGTCCGGTGCCCGCGGGCAGCCCGAGGCCGCTGGTCGTCGGATTCGGTCCCTGCGGCATCTTCGCGGCCCTCGCGCTGGCCCGCATGGGCAGACGACCGCTGGTGCTGGAGCGCGGCGCTGCCATGGAGGCGCGCACGGCGGCCGTGGAGCGCTTCTGGCAGACGGGCGTCCTGGACCCGAAAAGCAACGTGCAGTTCGGAGAAGGGGGCGCCGGCGCCTTTTCCGACGGCAAGCTCACCACCCGCATCAAAGATCCGCGCATCCACTTCGTGCTGGAGGCCCTGATCGCGGCCGGCGCGCCGGAGGAGATCCGCTTTCAGCAGCGCCCGCACATCGGCACGGACCTCCTGAAGGAAGTCGTCACAGCCCTGCGCCGGGAGATCGAGGCGCTGGGCGGCGAAGTCCGTTTTGAGAGCTGCGTCACGGACCTGAAGACAGAAGACGGCGCGCTGCGCGCCATCCTCGTCAACGGAACGGAAGAGATCCCGGCGGCGCAGCTGATCTTCGCGCCGGGCCACAGCGCCAGAGACAGCTTCCGCATGCTGCAGAGCCGCGGCCTCGCCATGGCGCAGAAGCCCTTTTCCATGGGCCTGCGCGTGGAGCACCTGCAGCGGGAGATCACGCTGGCGCAGTACGGAGAGGAGACGCCTTTTCCGGCGGACTATCAGCTCTCTCTGCATACGGCGGACGGCCGCGGCGTCTACACCTTCTGCATGTGTCCCGGCGGCTACGTCGTGGCCGCGGCCTCAGAGGAGGGCCGCCTCGTCACGAACGGCATGAGCTACCACAGCCGCGCGGGCGAAAACGCCAACAGCGCGCTCCTGGTGGACGTGCGGCCGGAGGACTTCGGCGGCCCGGACCCCCTCGCCGGCGTGCGCTTCCAGGAGCAGTGGGAAGAGACCGCCTATCACCTCGGCGGGGGCGGCTACCGCGCCCCGGCGCAGCGCATGGGCGATTTCCTGGCCGGCCGCGCAGAGGCGGGCCCCATGCCGGAGAGCCCCCTGCAGCCCACGTACCGCCCCGGCGTGCGCTGGTGCGCCGTGGACGACTGCCTGCCGCCCTTCGTCTCCGCGGCCATGCGCGAAGCCATCCCGCAGATGGCGCGCCAGCTCAGGGGATTTGACTGCCCGGAGGCCATCCTGACGGGCATCGAGAGCCGCAGTTCCTCCCCCGTGCGCCTGCTCCGGGACAAAGAGAGCCTGCAGAGCAACATCCGCGGCTTATACCCTGCCGGCGAGGGCGCCGGCTACGCCGGCGGCATCGTTTCCTCCGCCGTGGACGGCATCCGCGCCGCGGAGGCCCTGACGGCATCTCTTTCCTTGTAAACGGCCACCCATTTTTCGGAATTATCACAAAACATGCTCTGCCTCCATTGACATGCCCCTCTGCGGGCATGTTATAGTATATATTGTATATTTATACGCTCCGCCAACAGAGGAGAATAGAGATGAAAAAAAAGAAATACGCGCTCCGACGGTTTTTCGCATTTCTTTTAAGCGCGGCGCTCACCCTGAGCGTCCCGGTGCTGCCGGCATACGCAGGTGCCGCCGTAAGTTATCTGGATCCTATGGGCGTCGAGCAGGCCTGTCCGGCATTCACTTCTGTAAGCTCCGGTATGAACGTCACGTGGTCTGACGGCTGGTACGCCGTCACCACCAGCGCGGCGATCGGCAGTCGGGTCGAGATCACAGGCGACGTACACCTCATCCTCTGCGACGGCTGCGAGTTAGGTGTTCCGAAGGGCATCCATCTCACCGGCAACGGCAACAGCCTGACCATCTACGGCCAGACCGGCAACAGCGGGAGCCTCCTGATCAACGGTGTAGATGACAAGAATGCGGGCATCGGCGGAAACAGTGACAGTAAC
>JAEELK010000010.1 GCA_016282655.1 Bacillota bacterium
ACGATTTGATGAATTGTTCTCTTCCTTCTCTTTAGCCAAAATCCTTGCCCTTCTTGCTTGCTTTTCCGTCTTAAACGGTTGACCACTCTCATCTTTAGTCTTCCTTCTGTCAATGGTCTTCCCATCTCGCTTGATAACGAAGCGGTATCCCCAATAGCCGTTCTCAAGTTGAAACACTCCATCTTTCATGATCATAAAAAGCTCCTCCAAAGTTCTTAAAAGATGTGACTATCACATCTAGACTTGTTGGAGTCTCACATAACTGTTCCTATGTAGTTGTGACTAAGATGTACGTTACATCATTGAAAACCGAACATCTTTCCAACGTCACTCGATGACACCGTCCACGAGATGGCCAGAGACGAAGCCAGACACGGCAAGGCTCTGAAGGGCCTGCTGGACAGATACTTCAAGTAGGAGTGAACTGTTGGAACAGTAAACCTTTTCGAAAAAGAGGATGGCGAAGGCCATCCTCTTTTTTCGTTTTCATCGACCCAACTATGCGATTCTAAAGATGAAAAATGCTTGTCATGGATCCTTTTCAACTGTCAAACATGGATGATCCAGGGAAAAGAACAGCAGGATGCGTTACAGGCGCTCGCTCAGATAGTCCTTCAGGAAGGCGCCCATGCCGGAGAGCTTCTGCAGATACCCCTCGCGGAGCAGGTCGATCTGCGCCCGGATCTCGGCGCGATGCGCCGCGCCGCTGCAGAGCGAGGCGTAGATCTCTTCGGACAGGTCAGCGTCGCTGACGTGATGCAGGTAGAGGCGGTCGAAGGACATCTCGCGCATCAGATTGTCGAGCCGCTCATCCATGGAGACGGCGGTGATCGGGATGCCTGAGACCATGCTCAGGACGGAGGCGTGGTAGCGGGAAGTCACGAGATAGGAGAGTTTCCCCAGCACGGCGGTCATGCGCGCCGCATCCGTGTTTCCGGAAAGAAAGAGCGCCGATCTTCGATGGAGCGCTGCCTGCAGCGCTTTGCAGGCCTTTTCGTCCAGCCGCTCCATGCCGATCACGACGGGGAAGCAGTTCCGCTCCTCCGCAAAGCGGTCCAGCGCCGCGGCAAAGGCCGCGATGTACTGTCGGAACGCCTCCCTGCGCGCGGGGGAATCCGAGAAGTAGTACCATTTGTCGTATCTGCCGCTGCGGTCTCCGGTGAAAAAGCCCTTCAGCCAGCGGAAGAGAGACGCCCTGACCGGCCAGCAGAAGGGGTCGATGACCGCCGCTCCGAGCAGCTCCGCGCTGCCGTCCCAGCCCGCTTCCACAAGCGCCGGCTCGATCTCCGCGGCGGAGACGCCCGGCTGATAGGTCCAGGCCGTATCCGTGCCGCAGTGGCCCCGCAGGCCGAGCTGTTCCAGCGCCTTCTGGGAGTCTTCTGTCCGGGTGATGAAATAGCAGTCCCGGCAAAGGTCCACGGCGGTCTTTTTCAGGAAGTCCTCCATCTCTCCGATCTCGGAGCCGTAGGCGATGCAGGGCTTCTTCTGTTTGGACATGATCCCTGCCGCTTCGCAAAGGAAGAGGGTCAGGCCGTTGGCGAAAGTGCTTTTCAAAGTGGAGCCTTCGCTCAGCACAGCCGCGTGATGCGAGGAGCAGGCCCGGTACAGATCCAGGAGGAAAATGCTGCTGAATTCCTGCAGGACGACGTCCTCCGGGAAATAGCCGGCAAGGCTCTCGCGGTCCAGCGTCATTACGGTGATCTGCACGTTCTCCGGGCCGAAGAGCTCTCTCAGCTGCTCTGTGATGGCGACCACACGGGCGTCTGCGCCGGTGTTTCGCGCCCCGTTGTAGCCCACGATCAGAAGCTTCAGCTTTTCCCCGGGCTCCCAGGCTTCGTACGAGCCGATCCCGAGCTTGGCCAGGTGCTGGGCAAGGCCGGAAAAAAGGACGATGATCCGGATCAAAAAGCTCAGAAAGCGGTCCATCTTATCCTCCTTCTTAATAAAGATCAGGCGGGCGGCTTACGGCCGGCGGAAGAGTTCGGTGTAGGTGAGGCGGCCGTTCGGACGGTGGGAGAGCATGAGGCTGATGTGATCGGCCGCGGCGGCAAAGGGCTGCGGCAGCAGCGCGCAGCTCTCCACGCGCCCCAGAGACATCTCGCGGGCCAGCGTGATGTGCGGGCGGAAGCGTTTGGCGTCGGGCGCGAAGCCGGCCGCGCGCAGCGCGGCCGTCAGATCCGCCTGCAGCCGCATGAGCGCGGGCGTTTCATCCAGGCCGATCCACCAGAGCTCGCTCTCGCGGCGGAAGCAGCCGACGCGGGAAAAGCGCAGGGAGAGGCGCGGTACGGAGACGCTGTCCATGGCTGCCCGGATGGCGGGGAGCGCCGCTTCCGGCTGCTCGCCGAGGAAGGCGAGCGTCAGGTGCAGGTTCTCCTCGCGGCTGAAATTGCCTTCGCCGAGGCGGCGCAGGCGCTCCTGCACCGCCAGGATCTTCTCTCTGGTCTCCGCGTCGAAATCGATGGAAATGAAAAGGCGCATGGCGTCCTCCGGATGAATGAGGCACTGTGATCATGAAGAGGAAAAGGCTCTCCGCGAAGGGCGGGGAGCCTTTTCAAAGTGGTGGAGATGAGCGGAATCGAACCGCTGTCCGAAAGCGTATTCGCTAAGAGCTTCTCCGAGCGCAGCTGATGTACTGTGCGGACAACACCCGCAGATTTCGGTTTCGCGGAGCCCGTCAGCAGGCGCTCGCGTCCCCTAACCCGTTAGTCCCCTGCGCTACCGGGTGCTCGCGCAGAGTTTTCCTGCATGCATGACGCCGGGACCCCGACACTGCAGGTGATGCCGGGCCGACGCGCGGGGCTGGACTAAGCAGCCTGTGCGATGAATCTGTTGTTGTTGGCGTTTGTTTGAAACGTGTCCTTTTTAACGTAGACCGGACAAACTACGGCTCGCTTCTCTCGCTGCAACACCCCCGTCGAAACCATTGCACCCCCGGGTCTGTGCAGTCTGCTCTGCGGGAACGCGCGGCAATGCCGCCCCGCCTTCGAGGATAGTATAACATGCTCCGCGCCGCTGCGGGTTACAATTTGATAACTTTTTGAAGGCCTTTCCTGTAAAAAAAGAGCGCGACCGGCGCGGAGAACGCAGAGGCGCGCCGGACCCTCCGCTAAAGCAGATGGCTCAGCAGGATCTCCAGGCCGATGGCGATGAGCAGGATGCCGCCCAGGACGGGCGCGCGGCGCGCGAACTTCAGCCCGAAGCGCTTGCCGATGGCCAGGCCGCAGCAGCAGATCAGAAAGGTGGTGACGCCGATGATGCAGGCCTCCGTGACGGCCGCCTGCCAGTGCAGGTCCGCGATGGTGAAGCCGACGGAGAGCGCGTCGATGGAGGTGGCGAGGTCCTGCAGCAGGAGCGTGCCGAGCCCGAGGCGCGCGGCCGCGGAAGCGTCTGGCGCCTCCCCGCGCAGGCCCTGCAGCAGCATGCGCCCGCCGATGAAGAGCAGCAGAAGCAGGGCGATCCAGGGAATGAAGGGCTGGATCGCCGTGAAGACCGCTGCGACGCGCCGGACGCAGAACCAGCTCAGGAGCGGCATGCCGACCTGAAAGAGCCCGTAGCTGCCCGCGATGAAGCAGACGCGGCCGCGGGGCATATGCGGCTCCGTGAGCCCGTTGACGATGGAGACCGAGAAGGCGTCCATGGCCAGGCCCACGCCGAAGAGAAAACTGTTCAGAAAGAAGAACGCGTTGAATTCCAAACGTAGATCCTTTCCACCGCGGCGGATCAGGGCCGCAGGCCTGCCGCGCTGCCGATGAGCGCGTCCACGTAGGCGATGAGCCGCTCCTTGGGCAGATCCCGCTCCCGGTCGAACCACTCCTTCACCAGCCCGCCGACGCCGAAGCTGATGTAAGAGAGGAAGTACTGGATCTGCGCCTCGTCCTCATAGGCGAAGATCTGGCGCACGGGCGCGTCGCCGTTGCTCAGGATCAGCTGCTGCAGCTTGCTCATGATGTTGCTGGCGTCGGAGTTCTGCAGGAGCAGATGCACGGTGTCCCGGTGCTCCGCGATGTAGTCCAGGATGGGCCCCAGGATGGGCGCGATGCTGCTCTGCTCGCTGACCTCCGCGAGGTGGGCATCCACCAGCGCCTGCGCGCCGGAGATGATCTCGTTCTCGATGCCGGCCAGAAGCTCGCTGGTGTCTTTATAATGCAGGTAGAAGGTGGCGCGGTTCAGATCCGCCCGCTCCGTCACGTCCTTTGCGGAGATCTCACGGAACTGCTTCTCCTGCAGCAGCTCCAGAAAGCTGTCCTGCATGAGGCGCCGGGAACGTCTGGCCCGGCGGTCGTCCTGATTTTTCAAGTCAGATCCTCCTTTTGGGTCG
>JAEELK010000104.1 GCA_016282655.1 Bacillota bacterium
CGTCCCGGACGCGGTCTGCGCGGATCTCTTCACCGGCTGCGGCGCGCTGGGCCTGGAAGCCCTCAGCCGCGGCGCAAAGCGGGTCTATTTCTGCGACCTCGCCAAAAGCAGCCTCGCGCTCGCGCGCCGCAACGCGGCGCACTACGGCGTTTCCGAGGAAGAAGCGGTCTTTCTGCTCGGCCCCTGGGAGCGCGCGCTGGAGCGGATCCCGGAGCCCGTGGATCTGGTCTTTCTGGATCCGCCGTACCACGAAGGCATCCTGAAACGCTGCCTTGCAGCGCTGGCGGAGAGCCCGCTCCTGGCAGAAGACGCGCTCATCCTCGCGGAATACAGCACGGACGAAGGACCGGGCGAAGCGCCGCGGGGCCTGTCGCTCCTGAAAGAAAAACGCTACGGCAGCGTGGGCATCCGCCTCTACACGGCAGCAGGGAAGGACAGAAACGAATGAAAAAAGGCCTCTACGCGGGCAGCTTCGACCCCATCACCAACGGACATATGGACGTCATCGAACGGAGCGCCAGGCTGGTGGACGAGCTGACCATCGGGGTCATGGTCAATCTGTCCAAGAAGCCGCTCTTCTCGCCGGAGGAGCGCAAAGAGATGATCGAAGGCTGCGTCTCGCATCTCCCGAACGTCCGGGTGGAAGCCTTCGGCGGACTCATGGCGGACTACGTCCGCATGCATCAGATCGACATCGTCATCCGCGGTCTGCGGGCGTCCATGGACTTCGAATACGAGATGCAGATGGCCAACATCAACGCGCGCATGTGGCAGAACGTGGAGACCATCTTCCTGATGTCCCGGCCGGACTATACTTTCGTCAGCTCCAGCACGGTCAAGGAGCTCTATGCCTTCAACGGAGACATCCGCGGGCTGGTGCCGGAATCCGTGCTCGGCTATATGGAGAAGAAATACGATCGTTAATTCATCGGGCCATGCCCGGAGAAATAGCAAGGAGGCAAGCATGAAGGTTCTGGATCTGTTAAATGAAATCAAGGAGATCATCGAAACGGCCGGCGGTTTCCCGCTGACGGGCAAGGTCCTGGTCGACGCGGGCGAGGTGCTGGAGATCCTGGACGAGATCCAAGTCTCGCTGCCGGAAGAGATCCAGCAGGCCCAGTGGATCAAGAACGAGCGCAGCCGCATCCTGGACGAAGCCAAGCGCGAATACGAGAACACCCTGAAGGAAGCCCGCCTGCAGGCGGAGCAGATGGTCGAGAACGACCAGATCACCGCGCGCGCCAAGGACCGCGCGGACGAGATCACCCGCGTCGCGCTGGAGAACGCGAAGAGCATCAAGCTCTCCGCGCTGGACTACATGGACAACCTCCTCTACGGCATGCAGGAGAAGTTCGATTCCATGAATCAGGAGTATCTCAACGCCATGTTCGAGAAGACCCAGGAGACCATGTCGCAGGTGGGCAACATGCTGAACGACAACCGCCATGAGCTCAAGGACATGGAGTTCCGCATCCAGAACGAATAGCAGCGCGTAAGAGCGCCTTTTCAAAGCCCTGCCGCAGTCCTGCCGCGGGGCTTTTCTTTACGGAGAAACGATATGAGAGCAGTCGGGATCGCGGCAGAGTGCAATCCCTTCCACAAAGGACATCGCTACCTGCTGGAAGAAGCGAGGAGGAGAAGCGGCGCGGACGCCGTCGTCCTCGTCATGAGCGGAGATTTCGTGCAGCGGGGGGAGCCTGCGCTCTGGGACAAATGGACGCGGGCCGCCATGGCGGCGGAGAACGGCGCGGACCTCGTGCTGGAGCTTCCGTTCGCCTATGCCTGCAACCACGGAGAAGCCTTCGCGGAGGGCGCGCTCGGCGTGCTCGAGGGGCTCGGCGCGGTCAGCGCGCTCTGCTTCGGCAGCGAGTCCGGAGATCTGGCAGCGCTGGAAGAGATGAGCCTGCTGCTGGAGGAGGAACCGCCCGCTTTCCAAACGGCCCTGCGCGCGGCGCTGGACCGCGGGGCATCCTTTCCGGCCGCGCGGGAGGAGGCCGCCGCCGCGGTCCTCGGCGCGGAGAAGGCAGCGCTGCTGCGCCGCCCGAACGAGATCCTCGCGCTGGAATACCTGAAACAGCTCCGCCGTCTGGGGCGTTTCGCGGAGCTGATCGCCGTGCGGCGCGTCGATCTGCCGAAGGCCTCCGCGCTGCGTCAAAAATACCTGAAAAGCAAGGAACTGCAGTCGCTTTCGGATGACCTGCCGCCGGAGAGCACGGCCGTTTTGCAAAAGATTGACCACTCTGTTCATATGGAACTGAACAAATTGACTCCCTTTCTCTTCTGGCAGATGCAGCGGGAGGGGGAGCGCATGGCCGATGCGCCATCGGCCGGAGAAGGTCTGGAGATGCGTCTGAGAAAAGCGCTGCGCCGGCCGGACTGCGGGAACGCGGAACAGCTGATCGCCCTGGCGAACAGCAAGCGCTACCCGGACAGCCGTCTGCGCCGCCTGCTGATCCAGTTCCTGCTCGGCCTCGACCGTGCGGGCTGGGAGGAGCTGCGCGCGCGGCGCCTTTTCTACGCGCGCGTCCTGGCGCTTTCCGAACGCGGCGCCGCGCTGCTCCGCGCCTGCAGGAAGGAAGAACGGGCGCGCATCCCGATCATCAGCAATCTGAGCAAGGAGCTCCGCGACGCGGAGCCCGTGCTGCCGCTGCTCCGTTTCGACGTACTGGCCTCTTCTCTGTGGCATCTGGCGGCAGGGGAGAGCCCGTACCACCGTTCCGACTACGTGATGGCACCCTATTTCCGGAAAGGAGAGCAAGCCCATGGGACCTCGCTTTGATGATGAAAAGTACAGAAAATACCGCCGGCAGCGGCGAAAGTACCAGCTGATCTTCTTCGCTGTGCTCGCCGCGCTGCTCCTTCTCATGGGGGCCTTCGGCGGCCGGACGGCGGAAGAAGGCGCGCTTTCCCAAAAAACCGTTGGAGAAGTGCAGGAGCTTATGGTAATATAATATTTGGGCCTGTATGCCCGAAGCAGATACCAGTTTTATTACAAAGGAGTGTATAGAAAATGAAGGTATTAGTCATCAACTGCGGCAGCTCTTCCCTGAAATACCAGGTCCTGGAGATGGAGACGGAGAGCGTCCTCTGCAAGGGCCTCGTAGAGCGCATCGGCATCGAAGGTTCCGTCATCAACCACACCAAGGCCGGCATGGACAAGTTCGTCCTGACCGTCCCCATGAAGGACCACAAAGACGCCATCGGCCACGTCATCGACGCCCTCACGGACAAGGATCACGGCGTAGTCAGCTCCATGGATGAGATCGGCGCCGTCGGCCACAGAGTCGTACACGGCGGAGAGACCTATGCCAGCTCCGTGCTCATCACCGACGAAGTCATGAAGGCCATCAACGAGTGCGCGGACCTCGCTCCGCTCCACAACCCCGCCAACATGCTCGGCATCCGCGCCTGCCAGGAACTCATGCCCAAGACCCCCATGGTCGCCGTCTTCGACACCGCGTTCCATCAGACCATGCCGGCTTCCGCATATATCTATGCCATTCCTTATGAATATTATGAGAACTACAAAGTAAGAAGATACGGCTTCCACGGCACCAGCCACAAGTACGTCACCGAGCGCGCCGCCGCCATGCTGGGCAAGGACGTCAAGGACGTCAACCTGGTCACCTGCCACCTGGGCAACGGCGCCAGCCTCGCCGCCGTCAAGAACGGCGCCTGCATCGACACCTCCATGGGCCTCACCCCGCTGGAAGGCCTCATCATGGGCACCCGCAGCGGCATCCTGGATCCCGCCGTCCTGGTCTATCTGGCCAACAAGGAGAACCTCAGCATCGATCAGCTCAACACCATCCTGAACAAGAAGTCCGGCGTACAGGGCATCTCCGGCGTCAGCTCCGACTTCAGAGACGTTGAGGAAGCGGCCAACGGCGGCAACGCCAGAGCCCGCCTCGCGCTGGACGCCTACGCGGAGCGCGTCAAGTTCTACCTCGGCGGTTACCTCGCCAAGCTGAACGGCTGCGACGCCATCGTCTTCACCGCCGGCCTCGGCGAGAACTCCATCACCATGAGAGAGTCCATCTGCAAGGGTCTGGAGTCCCTCGGCATCAAGCTGGATCCCGCGAAGAACAACGTCCGCGGCAAGGAGACCGTCATCTCCGCCGACGATTCCAAGATCAAGATCCTGCTCATCCCCACCAACGAAGAGCTGATGATCGCCAAGGACACCGCCGGCATCGTCGCGTCCCTGTAAGCGGAAGGCAAAGCGGTCTGAAAAAATAATCTTGACAGGCCATAAGCCCCTTTGTATAATGTTTAGCGTCGGTCCGCCTGCTTGTCGGGCGGACCGCTATTCTGAAGATATCTACGCCGAATGAAGGAGGTGTTCCATATGGCCGTTCCAAAACGTAAAACGTCTCAAGCCAAGACCGCCAGCAGAAAGTCTGCAAACATGAAGAAGTCTGCGCCCGCGCTGTCTGTCTGCCCGCAGTGCCATCAGGCGAAGATGCCTCACCGCGTCTGCCCGAACTGCAACTATTACGACGGCAAGGAGATCGTAGCCTCCGAGAAATAAGATGCTCAACAAGCTGTTCAACGACAATTTCGTCTTTTTTCTGGTCGTCGTAGTCTTCATCATCCTGGTCTCGCTGCAGCTGACCCTGAACAAGATCTACCGCGTCCTGAAAGAGATCCGAAACGACCTGAAGAACGGCAGGTAAGCACCGGCTGAAAAACGCGCCGCCTTCGGGCGGCGTTTTTATTATCTTATTCTACTTGTATATCATATACAAACATGGTACATTTAATATAAATACTATTACAATTGAAAGGAGTTGTATTATGGCTACTCTTCAAGTTCGCATCGACGATCAACTCAAACAGAATTCAGACGCATTGTTTGCTGGGCTGGGATTGGACACGCCGACGGCTGTTCGTGTATTTCTGACTGCGGCGTTGGAGCATCAGGGATTTCCGTTCCCGATCACGCATCGCATGCCTTCTAGAGAAACGCTGGAAGCCATAGAAGACGCGCGCCTGCATCGAGATCTGTATGGCCCGTACCGTAGCGCGAAAGATGCGCTGGATTCCATGGTGAACGATTAGCATGTATCAGATCTTTTATACAAGAAAAATGAAGAGCGATGTGAAGCGAATGCAAAAGCGCGGGAAAGATCTCTCCAAGCTGAGCACCGCTCTATCGATTCTCGCCTCCGGAAGATATTTGCCGCAAAGCAATAAAGATCATCCATTGACTGGAAACATGTCTGGTTTTCGCGAATGCCATATAGAAGCGGATTGGCTCTTGATCTATCGAATCGAGGACGAAAGGCTGATCTTGGTAGCAATCGCGACAGGAACACATGCGGATCTGTTTAGATTATAGTTTTGTCAAGTTACTAAAACGATGTTTTATGATTGGTTATATATTACGGCAGTGAAGCAAAATCCTGATTTGTCTGCACGAATCTTGCATTTTAATTCTTTTAGCGACATTGAGTTTAATCCAAAAAAGTCGTTGAACTGTCAAGCAAGATCAGCAGCGATCTATGTTTCGATAAAACAGAATGGTTTATTTGATCAGGTGGAGTTTGATGCGGAATCATGGAAGAACCGGTTTGAGGATGTTTATCGCGAAAAAGAAGTGCAGCTTTCTCTATGAACCGCAATACTCTTACACATTTCGCCTAAAATAGAAAAAGCACCGAAGGTGGAAGGATGGATCTGACGCTCGAGCGGATCAAATACATCATAGCGGTCGTCCTCTACGGAACGATCGGAATGTTCCTGCGGCAGGTCAGCCTGCCCAGCGAGATCGTCGTGCTCTGCAGGGGAACGCTGGGCGCGCTCTTCATCTGCGCCTATCTGAAAAGCCGGGGGCGACGCATCGACCGGAGCGCGATCCGGGCGAACCGGTCCTGGCTCCTGCTCTCAGGCGTCTGCCTGGGGCTGAACTGGATCTTCCTCTTCGCCGCCTACATCCATACGACCGTAGCCATCGCGAGCCTTTGCAACTACATGGCCCCGATCATCGTGGTCCTGATCGCCCCGCTGGCGCTTCGGGAGCCTTTGGACAAACGGAAGATCCCCTGCGTCTTCGCGGCGTTCATCGGCATCATCCTGGTCTCCGGCTTCTGGAAAGGGGAGGCGGGCGGTTCCTTCGGCATCCTGATGGGAGCGGCCGCCGCGGCCTGCTTCGTGGTCATCGTCATCTGCAACAGGAAGATGCGGGGCATCAACGCGTATGACAAGGCGGTCGTTCAGCTCGCGGTCTCGGCGCTCACGGTCCTTCCGTACGTCCTGATCCGAAACTGCGGCGCCTCCCTGGACTGGAACGCGAGATCCGTCGTCATCATACTGCTCCTGGGCCTCATCCATACCGGCGCCGCCTATTGCCTCTATTTCAGCGGGATGGCCTCTCTGCCGGTCCAGACCGTCGCCGTCCTGGGATACCTGGAGCCTGTGGTCGCGGTCCTTTGCTCCGCGCTCCTGCTGCAGGAAAAGATGGGGCTTGCGGGCTGGATCGGTGCGATCCTCGTCCTGGGCGCGGCCGTGATCGGCGAACGCATGGGCGCGGCGCGGGAGGGCGATCCCGCGCGAAAAGAATAGGAAATTGCATACATTTCGCTTGCAAGCGGCTGGCGTTTGTGTTATCGTAGGCTTGCAGAAATGCAGATCAGTTATCGCAAAGAGTGGGGAAGGCCCCACTCTTTCCTTGTTGAAAGGGGAAAAATGGCTAAGGAAAAGATCACGGAGCGGCTGGCGGAAGCGCTGGCGCCCTTCCTCGCCGAGAACGGCTACTCGCTCTTCCACAGCGAATTCAAGAAGGAAGGCAAAGACCGGGTCCTCAGGCTCTTCATCGAGTTCGCCTGGGAGCCGGGGCAGGAGAAGCCGGGCTACATCGGCACGGAGGACTGCGAGAAGGTGAGCCGTTACGTCAGCGATCTGCTGGATCAGTGGGATCCCATCGAGCAGAACTACACGCTGGAGGTCTCCTCGCCCGGGCTGGAGCGTCCGCTGCGCGGCATGGAGGATTTCCTGCGCTTCGCCGGAGAGACGGCGGAGATCAGCCTCTACGAGCCGCTGAACGGGAGCAAGCGCCTGCAGGGCGTCATCCTGGCGCCGGAGGACGGAGCGGTCCGTCTGGAGACGCCGCAGGGCGTGCAGGCCATTCCCTTAGAGAAGATCGCGAAAGCCAAACTGAGCATCGTATTTTGATCGCAGAAAGATCCATATACAGGAGGAACAGCAAAGATGAACACAGAATTTCTGGAAGCTCTCGACGACCTGGAAAAGGAAAAAGGCATTTCCAAGGAACTCCTCGTGGAGGCCATCGAGTCCGCTCTGGTCTCCGCGTATAAGAAGAACTACGGCAACGCCCAGAACGTCCGCGTCTGCATCGATCAGGAGAGCGGCGACATCGACGTTTACCGCCAGAAGGAGATCGTGGAGGAGGTCTTCGACCCCCTCATCGAGGTCTCGCTGGAAGAGGCGCAGAGCTACGACCCGAGCTATGAGCTCGGCGACATCGTGGAGTATCAGGTGACGCCCAGAGATTTCGGACGCATCGCCGCGCAGACCGCCAAACAGGTGGTGGTGCAGCGCATCCGCGAGGCGGAGAGAGGCATGATCTACGACGATTACGTCAACCGCCAGGGAGAGATCGTCACCGGCACCATCCAGCGCGTGAGCAATGAGACGGTCTTCGTCAACATGGGCCGCACCGAAGGCATCCTGGCCGTCACCGAGCAGGTGCGCGGCGAGAAATATACCGTCAACAGCCGTCTGAAGGTCTATATCATGGACGTGAAGCGGACTACCAAGGGCCCGCAGGTCTACCTGTCCCGCAGCCATCCCGGCCTGGTGAAGCGGCTCTTCGAGCTGGAAGTGCCGGAGATCCAGGACGGCATCGTGGAGATCCGCAGCGTGGCCAGAGAGGCCGGCTCCCGCAGCAAGATCGCCGTCTATACGGATGACGAGAACGTGGACCCGGTCGGCGCCTGCGTCGGCGCGCGCGGCTGCCGCGTGCAGGCCGTCGTGGACGAGCTCTTCGGCGAGAAGATCGACATCATCTGCTGGAGCGACGATCCGGTGGAGATGATCAGCAGCGCGCTGAGCCCCGCCAAGGTGGAGATGGTCCTCCCCGCGGAAGAAGGCAAGGCGGCTACGGTGGTCGTCCCGGACTACCAGCTCTCCCTGGCCATCGGCAAGGAAGGGCAGAACGTGCGGCTCGCGGCCAAGCTCTGCGGCTGGAAGATCGACATCAAGAGCCACAGCCAGTATTTTGGAAACGAAGACGAGAACGCCGCCGAAGAAGCGGAGGAGCCCGCGGAAGCGGCTGCCGTCGCGGAGGCCGCGGCCGACGTCGCAGAAGAATAGATCGCAAGGATCCGAGGTCTTGCCATGAAGACGAAAAAGATCCCCATGCGCCGCTGCATCGGCTGCATGGAATCCAAACCGAAGAAGGACCTGGTCCGTCTGGTGCTGAACGAGGAAGGGACGCTGCTGCTGGATCCCAGCGGCAGGGCGAACGGCAGGGGCGCGTATCTCTGCCCGGATCCGGCCTGCTTCGCGGCGGCCCGCAAGAGAAAGGCTTTTGCGCGCTGTTTCGAGGCGAAGATCAGCGACGAGGCGCTGGATCGGCTTGCGGAGGAATTTGATAAGGAGGTGTGCTCATGAGCGGTGAAAAAGTGAAGGTGCACGAACTGGCGAAAGAACTGAATATGACGAGCGCGGAACTGGTGGAGAAACTCGGTTCCATGGGCTATGCAGTGAAGAATCATATGAGTACCCTTTCCGAGATGGAAGCGAAGGCGGCGAAGAACGCCATCCTTTACAGCGCGGCAAAGGCGGAGACGAAGATCGTAAAGGCCGCGCCGAAGGCTGCGAAGAACGCGGTGCAGGAGGAAGTCCGGGTGGTCAAGAAGGCTGCCGTGACGCAGCAGCGGCCGCAGGAACGCGGCACGGGCGGACGGCGCGCGGACGCGGCGCGGAGCGCCGCGTCGGGCGAGAGCATCCCCGCCTACCCCGGCATCCGCCCGCCGGAGGGCCGCCCCATGCCGAAGGCCTCCCCGCGCGCCGCGGAGGGCGCTCCC
>JAEELK010000105.1 GCA_016282655.1 Bacillota bacterium
AGGGAGCGTCGAAGAACGCCGGTACTTAGCGATCGGCAAGCCGAAGGCGAAGCCGGAGCTTAGTATCCGCTGCGTTCTTCGCAGAGCGAGAGCGTCTCCCGAACGAACCTGCCCGGCCCGTCTTTTTTATTTTCAATGATAGTTTACGCGCGGATGGATCCGAGCGCGATCCGCGCCGCGCCCCGAGCGCGGTAGGATCCGCGGTCTTATGCGCCTCGGATAGATTCCAGCGCGATCCGCGCCGCGCCCCGAGCGCGGCAGGATCCGCGGTCTTATGCGCCTCGGATAGATTCCAGCGCGATCCGCGCCGCGCCGATGGCGCCGCAGAGCTGCGCCTCGGGCGAGACGAAGATCTTCGTGCCCAGCTTTTCCTCCAGGGCCGCAACGACGCCCTGATTCAGCGCCACGCCGCCCGTCATGATATAGCGCTCTTCCCCGCCGAGGCGCTTCACCAGAGCCGCGGTCTTGTTCGCCACGGAGCAGTTCAGCCCGTGCACGATGTCCGCCGGCGCCGTGTTGTCCGCGATCAGCGAGACCACCTCGGATTCCGCGAAGACGGTGCACATGCTGGAGATGTTCACCTGCTGCTTCCATTCCGCGCCCAGCGCGCTCATCTCCGGCATGCTGAGCTCCAGCACGCGGGCCATCATCTCCAGGAAGCGGCCCGTGCCCGCGGCGCATTTGTCGTTCATCACGAAGTTCAGCACGTTGCCGGCCTCGTCGATGCGGATCACCTTGGAGTCCTGGCCGCCGATGTCGATGATGGTCCTGGCCTCCGGGCAGAGGTGATGCGCGCCTCTGGCGTGGCAGGTGATCTCCGTGACGGAGGCGTCTCCGTGCCCCACGTGGTCCCGGCCGTAGCCGGTGGTCACCACGATGCCGATCTCGCTTCGCTGCAGGCCGGCTTTCTGCAGGGCGGCCTCCAGCGCTTTTTCCGCGCCGGAGGCGGCGCCCGCGCCGGTGGGCAGTACGGCGGCGCCGACGATCCGGCCGTCGCGGTCCAGGATGACGGCGTCCGTGCTGCTGGAGCCGCTGTCCACGCCCGCGACGTATTTGCTGTTCTGTTTTTCTGTCATGGCAGGCACCTGTTTCATCCCCAAGATCTCAGAAAACGCTTCGACCCGCGTGGCGAGCTGCCCGCGGCTCTGCGGCGTGCAGTCCGTCTCGATCTTCAGCAGCGGGACCTTGGCGCCGCCGCGCAGATCGCGGTATTGAAAGCTGTAGTAATCGCAGAATTTCACCGTGTGGCAGATGATCCCGAGCGCGCCGGGATCGCTTTCCTCCGCCCGGAACTGCATGCGCATGCAGGCGGGACGCTGCGTCAGGAGCGCCCTGGCGTACGCGGGGAGGAACTCGTCCGTTTCCGCCGGCGGCGGGGCCAGCAGGCGGTTCCCGGTGCAGGTGGCGTCCAGCACGGGCAGGGCGGAGCGCTCCTGGACGCTCTCGAGCAGGGCGGCGCCGCCGTGCGCGCCGGTGACCGCGATGTAGGGCGGCGCCGGACGGGCTTCGGAGGCATGCCTTCGACCTTCCTCCCAGACGCGCGCCGCTTCCGCGGCGGAAAAGGCGGTCCCGCTGAGGCGGGCGAGCGCATCGGAGAGTCGCGCGAGCTCCCGCGCAAAGAGCTTCTGCTCCGCGGGGCCGTCCTTGTGGGGCAGGGCGAGCAGGAAGAGGAATTCCATGTTTCCCTGCCGCTCCAGCACGTCGTAGATCCTGCGGCAGACGTCGCAGCAGTCCACCAGCAGCAGCCTGCGGATCCCTTTCGTCATCACTTCCTCGATGACGGCTTTTCCGTAACCGCAGAGGTTGGGATGCGCGCAGCTGTCCGCGCAGGGAAAGCTCACCGGCGTCGGGTCCAGGCGTTCGGCCGTAAGGCCGAAGCCGGCTAACAGCTCCACGGGCGTATATTTGCAGACGTAGAAGACCGGATCACGCATGGCGTTTCCCTCCTATCATTTCCAGGAAGGCGGAAAGGCGCGTGGCGGTCTGTCCGTCCGAGGCGTTGCGGCGGTCGCAGCCGTCGCCGTTGAGGATCAGCGTGGGGAAACCTTCGCGTTCCAGCGCTTCTTTGAAGAGGGCGGAAAGGCCCATCGTCTGTTTGCAGCCCCAGTGGCAGAAGCAGACGACGCCGTCCACGCGAAGCTCCTTCGCCAGGGCGAGGGCGGCTTTCACGCGCGCGCCGCCGCCGTTCCAGGGACTGCAGAGCAAGCGCCGCGCCATGCTCTCGTAGGGGCGCTCCGGATCCACGTCCGTCAGGCTCTCCGTGCACATGTCGCAGCTGACGACCTGGCAGTCCTCGCGGAGATCGAAGAGCGTCCGGACGGGGGTCTGCCAGAGCGGCATGGTGTGCAGCCAAAGGAAGCGAAGCCCCTTCGCGGGCGGGGCGTTTTTCAGATCGCGCAGGAGCATCTCCGCGTAGCGCTCGGATTCGGGGGAGCCGAGGGCGTTGTGCGCGAGATAGACCTCGTACATCTCGGAGGTGAGATCGCCGGGAAGGGAATGGCTCTTCTTCTCCAGCAGGCAGGCGCGCAGCAGCTCCACCGTGCGCTTGGAACGCAGCATGGCGCCGCGCAGGCGCTCTTCGTCGAGCGGTCTGTGCAGCTGCTCCTCCAGAAATCTGCCCAGCTCCCGAAACTCGTCCGCCACGTAGCGCAGATCCTCTTCGCTCTGCGTCGGCGGGACGTCGACGTAGAACTGCGGCAGACCGTAATGCGAGGCCAGAGCCCGGAAGCTCAGGTTGTTGGCGTCGCAGAGCAGGGAGGTGTTGACGATCATGGCGGGCCGCGGCATCACGCCAAGATAGGCGCTGCCCAGCAGGATCTTATGATAGGAGCAATAGGTCTCCGCGATGCCCGCGCTCTCCGCGGCGTCCGCGAAGGCGTTCTCGGCCTTGCAGCCGTTGAGGAAGGCGGCGAAGAGCTCGGCGCACATGGGCACGACGTCCATGGCCGCGAGCAGTTCGCAGGGAAGGAGGATGCTGACCAGGGCGGCCCGCTCCGGCTGTTTCAGCGTGCGGCAGACGGCCCGGTTGAGGCAGACCGCGCTGTAGCGCCGCGAGGCGGGAAGTCGCCTGTCCGGCAGAAAACGCAGCTTGAGCCGGAAGGCGGAGAGGCCTGTATGCAGCAGTCTGCGGCTTGCCGCGGGGCGCTTCGGCGCGAGGCGGCCGATCTCTTTTCCGAAGGTCTGTATGATGTCTGACATGTTTGCTCTTTTCGGAAGTCTTTGCAATAGAACGGGGAGACAGCCTCCGGCGGAAGCCGTCTCCCCAGCGCGTTTCTTCGGGTCGGAAGGATCTTATCTGCTGATCAGGCGGACGGAGATGATGCCGTCCACGTTCAGCGCCGCGCGCAGCGCCGCTTCGTCCACCGCGCTGTCCACGTCCACCAGCGTGCAGGCGTAGTTGCCGCGGCTGCGGTTGTTCAGGTTGCCGATGTTGATGTTCTGCTCCGCCAGGATGCCGGTGATCTTGCCCAGCATGGAGGGGACGTTCTTGTTCAGCACGACGATGCGGAGACCGCTCTGCAGGGGTCCGAGGCTGCAGGCCGGGAAGTTCACGGAGTTCGTGATGTTGCCGTTCTCGATGTAGTCCATGAGTTCCTGCACGGCCATGACGGCGCAGTTCTCCTCGGCCTCCTCGGTGGAGGCGCCCAGATGGGGCGTGAGGAAGACGCCGGGCTTTCCGGCCACCTTGGTGTTGGCGAAGTCGGTGTAGTACGCGCGGACGGTGCCTTTTTCGATGGCGGCCAGCAGGGCGTCCTCATCCACCAGCTTGTCTCTGGAATAGTTCAGGAAGGCCACGCCGGGCTTCATCTGCGCGAAGCAGTCGGCGTTGATCATGCCGTTGGTGCTGTCCATGGCGGGCACGTGGATGCTCAGATAATCGCAGTAGGGCAGCATCTTCTCCAGGGAATCCACCACGGAGACCGTGCGGCTCAGCATATGAGCGGCGTGGACGGAGAGATAGGGGTCGTAGCCGATGACCGTCATGCCCAGCTCTTCGCAGGCGTTGGCGACGAGGTTGCCGATGGCGCCCAGGCCGATGACGCCCAGCGTCTTGCCGGCGAGCTCGTGTCCGGCGAACTGCCCCTTGCCCTTTTCCACGGCTTTCGCGATGCCGTCTTCCACGGGCAGCGCTCTGGCCCAGTCCATGGCGGCGGGCAGGTTTCTCGCGGCCATGAGGAGCGCGCCCAGCACCAGCTCTTTGACGGCGTTGGCGTTGGCGCCAGGGGTGTTGAAGACCACGATGCCTTCCGCGGCGCAGCGGTCCACGGGGATGTTGTTGACGCCGGCGCCGGCTCTGGCGATGCAGAGCAGATCCTTGGAGAACTCCATCTCCTTGATGTCCGTGCTGCGCAGCAGGATGCCGTTGGCCTCTGCCGCGTCCTCTACGATCTGATAGTTCTCATTCAGGTGCGCAAGCCCTTTGGGGCTGATCTTGTTGAGCGTTGCAACTTTATACATTAGAGGTTCTCCTTTTCAAACTGTTCCATGAATGCGATGAGTTTCTCCACGCCGGCCTTGGGCATGGCGTTGTAGATGCTGGCGCGCATGCCGCCGACGGAGCGGTGTCCGCCCAGATTGACCAGGCCGGCCGCCTTGGCGTCCGCCACGAACTTCTTGTCCAGGTCGCCGTTGCCGGTGACGAAGACCACGTTCATGAGGGAGCGGTCTTTCTCCGCCACGGGGCAGCGGAAGAGCTTGCTCTCGTCGATGGCCTTGTAGAGCATGGCGGCCTTTTCCTTGTTGCGGGCTTCCATGGCGGGGACGCCGCCGTTGGCCTTGAGCCACTGGAAGGTGAGCCCGGCCACGTAGATCGCGAAGCAGGGCGGGGTGTTATACAGGGAATTCGCGTCCGCGTGCGTCTTGTAGTTCAGCATGGTGGGGCAGCTCTCCGGAGCGAAGCCGATGAGGTCTTCCCGCATGATGACGATGGTGACGCCGGCGGGGCCGATGTTCTTCTGCGCGCCCGCGAAGATGAGGCCGAACTTGCTCACGTCCACCTGCTCGGAGAGGATGCAGGAGCTCATGTCGGAGACCAGGGGAACGTCGCCGGTCTCGGGCAGCCAGGTGTAGCGGCTGCCGTAGATGGTGTTGTTCTGGCAGATATAGAAGTAGTCGGCGTCCTTGGTGTAGGTGGCCGGATCGGGGACGGGGATGTGGTCGAAGACCGTGTCCTCGGAGGAGGCCAGCACGTTCACGGTGCCGAAGCGCTTGGCTTCGGCGGCGGCCTTCTTGGCCCAGGCGCCGGAGACGATGTAGTCGGCTTTCATGGACTTGCGGAAGAGGTTCAGGGGGACCATGGCGAACTGCGTGGAGCCGCCGCCCTGCAGGAACATGACCTTGTAGTTCGCGGGGATGTTCATCAGCTCGCGCAGATCCGCCTCCGCAGTCTCGATGATGGAGGCGAAGTCTTTAGATCGGTGACTCATCTCCATGACGGACATGCCGCAGCCCTTGTAGTTGACCATGTCTTTGGCTGCTTCTTCCATGACTTCCAGCGGGAGCATGGAGGGGCCGGCAGAGAAATTGTACACGCGTTCTTTGTTACTCATTGTTCTACCTCCATCGTGTCCGTGCCCCGAGGCGGGACACGGTCTAAAATATAATGTCCAACCATTATAGCACTTCTGCATAAAAATGCAAACGAAAGCTGCCCGCAAAACAGGCAGCTTTTGTATTATCTTTCGGTTTTTCTATTTATCCTGTCCGTAGTGCTTCGTGACGAAGTCGTGCAGGAAGGCCACCTTGTCCGGGGGGAGCGCTTCCGGCGTTCCGATGCAGCGGGCCATATAATAGAGCTGCGCCGTCATCTCCAGCACCGTGCAGACCTTGAAGGCCGCGTCCATGTCCGCGCCCACGCAGACCGCGCCGTGCCTTGCCATCAGGCAGGCGGCGCCGTCGCCCAGCGCCGCGGCGACGTTCTTCGCGAGCGCTTCGGAGCCGGGCAGCGCGTATTCGCTCACGCGCACGGGACCGCCAAAGACCTGCGCCGCCTCGTCGATGCAGGGCGGGATCTCCTCGCCCAGCAGGCCGAAGACCTGCGAATAGAGCGGATGGGTATGGAGGACTGCGTTGACGTCCGGGCGCTGCTTCAGGATGCCCAGATGCATGCCCCATTCGATGGTGGGCTTGCGCGCTCCCTCCACCCGCGCGCCGTCCGGGGTCATGACGACGACGTCGTCCTCGGTGATGCTGTCGTAGGGCATGCCGGAGGGGGTCAGATAGACGAGACCGGTCTCGGGATCCCGGACGCTGATGTTGCCCCAGGTCTCCACGGTGAGGCCGGAGCGGAGCATGCGCTTGCCGCTCTCGATGAGAAGGGTCTTATGATCCATAGAAGCCTCCTTGCTGATCGCTTCCATTGTGTCAGAGCGCACGGCAAATGTCAATTTGATCCCTGCACGAAAAATCCGCCGTATGCCTTGCGGCTGAATGCTTTCCTATGATAAAATATATCACCATTTTTCAAGGAGTAAAGCATATGAAATATCTTATCGTGGTGCCGGACGGCGCCGCAGACGAAGCGATCGAAGCACTGCAGGGCAGAACGCCCTTCGAGGCGGCCGATATGCCGCACATCGACGCGCTGGCGCGGAAGGGCACGGTCGGCCTGGTGGACACCATCCCGGCCGGCATGCCGCCCGGCAGCGACGTCGCGAACCTTTCCGTCATGGGCTTTGACCCCGCGGTCTATCACACCGGCCGCTCGCCCCTCGAGGCGGTCAGCATGGGCATCGACATGGCGCCCACGGACGTGGCCTTCCGCTGCAACCTGGTCACGCTGGGCCCGGAGGACGTTCCGTATGAAGACATGCGCATGATCGACAACAGCGCCGGAGAGATCAGCTCCGCCGAAGCGGCCGAGCTCATCGCGGCGGTCGAGGCCGCGCTGGGCACGGAGCGCCTGCACTTCTATCCGGGGGTCAGCTACCGACATGCGCTCATCGAGAACGAGGGCAGCACGGACGTGGAGCTGACGCCGCCGCACGACATCCTGGACCGCCGCGTGGGGGACTATCTGCCCCGGGGCGCGGACGGCCCGCTCATGGAGGACCTGATGCGCCGCAGCTTCCCGCTCCTGAAGGAGCATCCGGTGAACCTGGCGCGGATCGCCGCGGGCAAGCGTCCGGCGAACTCCATCTGGATCTGGGGCCAGGGCCGCAAGCCCGCGCTGCCTCCCTTCCAGGAGAAGTACGGCGTGGACGGAAGCGTCATCTCCGCGGTGGACCTCATCAAGGGCATCGGCCTCTGCGCTGGGCTGGAGTCCATCGACGTGGAGGGCGCCACCGGCACCGTGGACACGAATTATGCCGGCAAGGCCGCTGCGGCGATCGACGCTTTCCGTCGCGGCAAAGATTTCGTATACGTACACCTGGAGGCCACGGACGAAAGCTCGCACCAGGGAGACCTCGCGGGCAAGATCCGCGGGCTGGAGCGCATCGACGCCGAGATCGTCGCGCCGATCCTGCAGTATCTGGAGGGCTGCGGAGAGGCCTTCCGCGTCCTCGTCCTGCCGGATCACTACACCCCGCTCCGCATCCGCACCCACGCCGCGCAGCCGGTGCCCTATCTCTATTACGGCAGCGAGGAGGCGCCGGCCGAGCCCGCGCCGCTGTCCTACTGTGAAAAAGAGGGCGAAAAAGGGCCGCGCTTTGCCTCCGGATACGCGCTGGCGGCGCATTTCTTCCGCAGGTAAGACGGGGGAGGAGCGGAGATGAGCAAAACGTTTTATATGATCGAGATCGCCGTCGTCTTCGTGCTCTTCTTCGTCCTGGAGACCTGGATCCTCCGGCGCAGAGACCGCGAGAAGTTCGGCGGAAACAATAAAAAGAAGAGAAAATAAAAGAGGCCGCGCCGGGGAGGCGCAGCGCATCGATCGTCAGAAAGGAGAGTTCGCGCATGAGCAAAGCAGATCAGATCTTCGTATCCATGTGCAGAGACATCTTGGACAACGGCTATTCTACGGAAGGGCAGGTCGTCCGCGCCAAATGGGAAGACACCGGGGAAGCGGCGCACACCATCAAGCGCTTCTGCGTGGTCAACCGCTACGATCTGCAGGAGGAGTTTCCCGCGCTGACCCTGCGGCCCACGGGCATCAAGTCCGCCACGGACGAGCTGCTCTGGATCTGGCAGAAGAAATCAAACCGCGTCGCGGAGCTGAACAGCCACATCTGGGATGCCTGGGCGGACGAGAACGGCACCATCGGCAAGGCCTACGGCTATCAGATGGGCGTGAAATACCAGTATCCGGAAGGCGAGATGGACCAGGTGGACCGCGTGCTCTACGACCTGAAGCACAATCCCTACAGCCGCCGCATCCTGACCAACCTCTACAATTTCAAGGACCTGCATGAGATGGCGCTCTATCCCTGCGCCTACAGCATGACCTTCAACGTGACGGGAGACCGCCTGAACGGCATCCTGAACCAGCGCTCGCAGGACGTGCTGGTCGCGAACAA
>JAEELK010000106.1 GCA_016282655.1 Bacillota bacterium
ACCGCCGCATGGTCAAAGACCGGAACGGCATTGCTCCGGAGCAGTTCCTGCAGGCCGTGGAGGAGGCCGGTTTCACCGCCGCTCCCGCAGACGCGGACTTCCTGCCCGCGGCGGAGCGCGAGATGGCTCTGCTGCTGCCCGGCGCGGTCTGGCGCCTCAGCGCGAAGCCGGAGATCCTATCCGCCGACCCGGTGGAAGGTCTGGACGTCTCCCTGCTGCAAAAGCGCATCCTCGCGCCCCTGCTCGGCATCGAAGATCCCCGCAGGGACAAGCGCATCGCGTTCACCGGCGGAGAAGAGAGCCTCGCCGTGCTCCGGCGGGCGCTCGCGGACGGCAGCGCCGCCGTCGCCTTTCTCCTCTGCCCCGTCCGCATGGGTCAGATCATGGACGTGGCGGACGCCGGCAAGACCATGCCGCCCAAATCCACCTGGTTCGAGCCGAAGCTCGGCAGCGGTCTCTTCCTGCATCGCTTTTAGAGCGGAAGGCCGCGGCGCCGGGGCCAAAAGAGCGCAATCAAAAACTGCCCGCAGGGGCAGTTTTTTTATGCCTTTGCCTTGCTTCGGGCTGCTTCCGGAACGCTAGAGACGCCGCAGCATCTTCAGTTCTTCGATCCGGAAGAGCTTCAGCAGCAGCAGATAGAGCAGGCCCGCCAGCGCGACCGCCGCGAGGAGCGCCGCGACCGCGTGCGCGCGCAGCAGCAGATAGAGCGGCCAGGAGAGCCCCACCGCGAGCAGGGCCGCCAGGGCGATCTTCAGCACCTCCGCGCCGGAGCGGACGAGCCGCAGCGCCGGGTGCTTCCGCCTCAGCAGAAGGATCAGCAGACTGCAGTTGCAGAGCGCCGCCAGGCTGCTGGCCAGCGCGAGCCCTCTGTGCGCCAGCGCGCCGATGAGGAGCAGATTCAGTCCGATGTTCAGGCAGGCGCCCACGATGCCGCAGAAGACCGGCGTCCTGGTGTCCTGCCAGGAATAATAGACCTTGCAGAGCAGCGCGTTCAGCGCGATGGCGCAGATGCCGATCGAATAGAAGAAAAAGGCGCCGGCGGTCAGCTCCGTGGAGGCCGTGTTGAAGGCGCCCCGCTCATAGATGAGCCGGATGGCCGGCGCGGCGTAGAGCATGCAGCCCAGCGTGAAGGGCGCCCCGATGATCAGGATGATGTTCATGCCCTTGGCCGCGGCATCGTTGTAGGTGCCGTAGTCCTCCGCGGCCGCGGCCTGCGTGAGGCGCGGATAGATGATGGTGGTCACCACGGTGACCGTGAGGGCCGTGATGGTCGTCACGATCAGATTGGAGTAATTCAGCGCGGAGACGCTCCCCTCCGGCAGGCCGGAGGCCAGCCACTTGTCCACGAAGGTGTTGATCTGGTTCACCGTGCTGCCGATGAAGACCGGCAGGGCCAGCAGGATGATCTTCTTCGCGGCGCCGCCGACGCGCAGCGTGGGCTGCAGGCGCAGTCCCTTCCCGGCCGCTACCCGCCAGACCACGAGCGCGCGCAGCGCGCTGCCGATGAGCAGCCCGTAGGCCATGTAATAGTGGCTCGTAAAGGCGCTGATCACGACCGCCAGCACCACGCAGCCGCTCTGGAGATAACCGGCCGCCGTCTGGGGCAGGAAGATCCCTTTGTACTGCAGGAAGCTCTCCAGGACGGAGGTGGCGCCGTAAAAGAGCACGTAGGAGGCTGCGACGCGCAGATAGAAGGCCGCGAGCGCGGCCGTTTCCCCCTCGAAGCCGGAGGCAAAGAAGCCGATGATCGGCCTTGCGAAAACGATGCAGAGCAGCGAGAAGAAGACCGTGATGATGCCGACGAGCTGGACGGTCTCGTTCGTGAAGCGGCGCCCCGCCTCCTCCCCCTCCTTTTCCACGATGGAGGAAAAGAGCGGCAGAAACGCCACGCCGACGGAGGTGAAGACCCCCGCGAAGAGCGTTCCGGGAATGTTGGTGCCCATCACGTAGGCGTCCGTCACGTAGCTGGTCCCGAAAAATGCGGCCAGCACCATCTCCCGGGCAAAGCCCAGGCACTTGACGCCCAGTGTGAGCAGGGCCATGAGCATGGCCGTCCGCGCTGCGCTGCGTTTCATCGTATTAGAGGGTCAGACGGGTGGTGCCCACGTCGATGGAATAGAGGAAGTCGTAGACCGCCAGATCGTAATTCGTGATGGCCGCCAGCACCGCCTGATTGCACTGGAAGGTGAGGATCTCCGCCTCTTCCACGTCCGTATAGGTGTTGACGCCCGCGTCAAAACTGATGAGCGCGATGCGGTAGGACTCCGCCGCCAGGGCCGCCTGCGCCTGCGCGATGTCCACGGCCTCCCGTAGGTTCTGCAGGGATTCATAGGAGACGCGGATGGCCATCTCCAGCTGCGTGGGGATGTCCGCCGCCGCCTTCTTCGCCGCGGTGAGCGAGGCCTGCTGCTTCAGATAGGCGGAGGAGCGTCTGTTGCTGACCGCGGCCACGCTGTTCATGACCTGCTGCTGCAGATCCACCACGAAGCTGAGCGCGTCCACCTCAGGCCGCTTCTCCAGCGCGGAGGCGATGGCTTCCTCCAGCGTGATCTCCGGGAAATCCAGGACCGTCAGCGCGTCCGTGAGGATGACCTCCTGGTCCAGCGCGTAGCCCATCTGCAGGTTGAAGTTCATCTCGGCCGCGTGCACGCCGGCCTCCGCGCTCCGGACGCTGTGCTTGGCGTTCAGCAGCGCGTTCTCTGCGGAGAGCACGTTGATCCGCGCGACGACGCCCTTCTCGTATTTGCTCAGCACGTTGTCGTACATCTCCTGCTGCAGCGCGAGGTTCTCCTGCGAGACCCGCAGGTTCTCGCGCGCCTGCAGAAGGCCGTAGTAGATCTCCACGGTCTTCGCTTCCAGGGAATTCATCTCCGCCTTGGCGTTGCTTTCGATATGCGCCTTGGCAAAGTCCCTCTGCAGCCGGACCATGCGCTCGTTGCCGACGGTGATGCCCGCCGCTTCCAGAGAGCTGGACATGCTGAGGGAAAGGGCCGCGCCGCCCGGCACGTTGGAAAGGGCGGAGAGCGCCTCGAGCTGCTCTTTGATGGTCGTGACCGTCTCGGAATAGCCCTTGGCGATGGCCTCGTCCGTCTCGCGGTTCAGCCGCGCCGTCTCCGCGTTGGTGCCTTCGTTCTGCATCACGAAGACCGCCTCTTCCAGCGAGAGGCTGATCGGCTCCAGTTTTTCCGCCGTGCTGCTGCTCGCGACCGCCGCCGCCCCGGCAGGGGACTGCAGCATTGCGATGGCCTGCTGCGCGAGGCTCGCGCCGAAGGCCGGAGAAGCGCCGGCCAGGAGCATGCTCAGCGCCAGCGCGCAGGATATGATCTTTTTCATTGTGTCCCTGATCCTTTTCTAGTGATGGATGATCCGTTCCGTTGCCGTGCGGTCCTTAGTCCCGCTTGTCCACGATCACGATGTTCGCGCTCTCGTCCTTGTCGTCCGTGACGTCATAGAGGCGCACGTAAGCGAGGTCCTTCACGTCGCTTGCCTTGCCCAGCTCGTAATAAGCTTCGTCGTCCTTCTCCTTCAGAAGGTAGACGACCAGCGTTTCGTCGGAAAGCGCCACGTAGCCTTTGTCGATCGCGGGGGCGGCGTTGGGGTCGCCCAGCAGGGTGATGAGGCCGTCGTCGTTCACCTCGTCGATGCGCGCGAAGCCGTCGGCGTTCACCTTGCCGCAGGTGAGCTCATCGAACTGCTTCACCCAGGCCGCGTTGTCCGCGGACACCGCCATCTCGCGGACCATCCCCTTGGTCACGCGGAAGGCGAAGACCTGTCCCTTGAGATAATCGTTCGCGCTCAGCGCGCCGATGCTGGTCGCGGCGTCATAGCCTTTTTTGGCGGCCAGATCGCCTTTGTAGGCACGGCCCACCAGGATGCTGAGGGAGGGAACGGTGTCCCCGTCAAAATTCTGCATGCTGCTGACGCTCTGCACCACGCCGAAGAGCCGTCCGTTGTAGTTCGCCAGATCGAGGGCGCCGCTCTGCGCGGGCTCCGTCTGATCCGTCTCCCCTTCGTTCTGCTCGCCTTCGTTCTCCGCCGCAGCGGCCGCTTCCGCCGCCGCGATGGCGCCGACGCAGACTTTCGCGACCAGGCCGCGTCCGGCAGGCGCGTCACCGTCCGTATAAGCGCCGTCCCAGAGCAGGCCGTTCGCTTCGGCCGCGTCCACATAAGGCTGATACCAGGGCGTTCCTTCCTTCCCTTCCAGTCCGAGCGCCGCCACGGCCATCTTGATGGCCTCGTGGCAGGAGACCTCCCGCGCCCGGCCGAAGCTGCCGTCCGGATAGCCGTTCAGCCAGCCGGCGGAAAGGCCCGCGCCGATGTAGCCGGCAGCCCAGTCGCTCTCCGCGACGTCCGAAAAGGCCGCCGCGGCAGCCTTGGCGTACTCTGCCAGCGCGGCGGCCGGAATGCGGTTCCCTTCCGCCGTGGCAAGCGCGACCAGCTTTGCGGCTTCTTCGCGGCTGACGGGCGCCTCCGGGCGGAACGTGCCGTCCGGATAGCCGTCGACCACGCCAGCCGAGACCAGCGCGTCCACCGCCTCTTCATAGACCGTGCCCTTCACGTCCGTAAGCTCCGCGCCGAAGACGATGCTCTGGCAGCCGAGCAGCAGGAGGAAGACCAGCACGATGGAACATACTTTTTTCATCTCTGTTTCCCCTTTCCCGATCCTGTTTTTCCGACCCGCCGGTCGGAAATGTCCGAAATTCGTTCAAATTTACACATTCTAAGACAGTATAGCACAGGAGATGTGCGCTTTCAAGGAATTCTCCCGCGAACTTTTCCGCGCATGAAAAGACCGGCCTCCGCCGCAGCGGAGACCGGTCATGATCCCGATGGCAGGGGACTGCAGGGCTGCAGTCTGTGCGCGGCCTTATTTCTTCTCCAGGGCCACGGGCGCGTCCACGGCGTTCTTGCGGACGCTGGCGATGCCGTTCTGGCAGGACTTCATGGTCTTATATCCCTCGCTGCTGGCGACGATCTGGCCGTTCTTCGCCTTCAGGCGGAAGCGGAACTCGCCGCCCTTGTCCGTATAGATCTCGAACTTGGGGTTGATCTGCGCTGCGTAGTCTTTGACGGTCTGATCTTCCACGTTGGCATCCGCGGCGATGCGGCTGACGCTGGCGATGCCTTTTTTGCAGCTGTCGAGCGCCTTGTAGATCTGGCTGGTGGCGATGACCTCGCCGTTGCCGGCCTTCAGATTGAACATGAAGCCGGTCTTCGTTTCTTTGATGACGAACTTACCCATGACTCGCTCCTTTCGTGACGATCGCTTTTTTCAGAGCCGGCGCCGCCGGCTCTTTTCCGTTTCCTTTCCTTCATTTAAGCACTTTTTTCTGCCGTCTTGCAAGCCTTTTCGCAAAAGACGGGCGAAAAAAGTATAGAAATAGAGCGCAGGCGATATGCGATTTCGAGACCGTCGCGGAACGCCGGTACTTAGCGACCGGCAAGCGAAGGCGCAGACGGAGCTTAGTACCGCTGCGTTTCGCGCAGAGCGCGAGCGTGTCGAGAAAGCGCATATCGCCTGCGCTCTTAATTATTATGCTTTATTTCATCGTGTAGTTGTCGAAATAGCCTTTGATGTAGATGAAGGGCGTTCCCTTGTCTCCGCTGCCGGAGGTCAGGTCGCTGAGGGAGCCGATCAGATCCGTGAGCCGGCGCGGCGTGGTGCCCTGCGCCACCATGGAGCTGCCCAGATCCGCTTCCTTTTTGCGGATGTATTCGGAGATGGCTTCTTTCAGCGCGTCTCCGGAAAGCCCCGCGAAATCGTTGTCCGCGAGGTACTTGATCTTCACTTCGTTGGGGCGGCCCTCCAGCCCGGGCGTATGGCCGGGAGAGACCACGGGATCCGCGAGCTCCCAGATCTTGCCCACGGGATCTTTGAAGGCGCCGTCGCCGTAGACCATCACTTCGATGGTCTTGCCGGTGGCTTGCTTCACCATGGCCTGCACCTTCAGCGCGAAGGCTTCGCAGTCTCTGGGGAAGAGCTTCACCGTATCCTCCGTGGCCTTGTTGGAACCGAGCAGCCCGTATTCTTCATTGTAGCCGCTGCCGTCCACCGGCGCCGTCAGGATGTCATCCAAACCCAGCACCAGCTCCGCGCCGGCCTTCTTCAGCCAGCGCTTGCTGCGCTCCCGCTGATGGATGTCGCAGCAGAGCACCTTGGAAGTGTACTGCAGGATGGCTCTGGGATCGTTCGCGAGGATGATCTCGACCTCGCAGCCCTCCTCTTCGACCAGTTCTTTATAGTAATTGATATAGTCCATGCCCGTGAAGGTGTGGCGGGACTTGCCGAAGAGCGCCTCGAAGCGCTCCTGGGTCAGCACGTCTCTGTAGGGATCGACGTCCTTCTCCTCCACCAGGTCCGGATCGACCAGGTGATTGCCCACCTCGTCCGAGGGATAGCTGAGCATGAGGACCATCTTGTCCACGCCGCGGGCGATGCCGCGCAGGCAGATGGCAAAGCGGTTGCGGCTGAGGATCGGGAAGATCAGTCCCACCGTGCCGCTGCCGAACTTGGCGCGGACGTCTTTGGCGATCTGCTCCTTCGAGGCGTAGTTGCCGGCGGCGCGGGCCACCACGGCCTCGGTGACGGAGAGCACGTCTCTGTCCTCGATGGGGAAGCCCTCCGCTTCGGAAGCTTTCAGCAGCGTGTCCACTACGATCTGGGCCAGGTCGTCCCCTTCGCGGATGATGGGGGCTCTCAGGCCTCTGGAAGATGTACCTACCATACGTTCCATTTGGATCCTTCTTTCTTACCGACCGCTGCTGTGCAGCTGCCCCGCAGGGCATTGATACTGCCGTCCCTCGGCCACTCTGTGGTTTTATGACGTTTTATTATAAGGCGCAGAGCCAAGGAGCGTCAAGGAAAACCTTTTGCACTTTGCCGTGCAAAAGAGCTCCCGCGCCTAGCGGCGTCCGTCCGTCCCGACCGGCCCCGCCTTTTCCCGATAGCGGAACTTTTTGATCACGCCGTGGACCAGATTGTTCGCGGTCAGGATCCAGGAGAGCAGCGGGCCCTTTCCCAGCCCCTCCCGGAACAGGAGATAGTGATACTTGATCAGCTTCCACTTGCTGCCGGAGGAGATGGAATCATCGTGCTTTATGTAATAAGAAAGGCATTCCGGCAGACGGTGGCAGGGGCCGTGCTCGATCACCTGGAACCACATGGCGTAATCGTTGTTCTTCTTCAGGTCCGCGATCTGCACCAGGCCCACCTTCTCGCGGTCGTACATCACCGTGATGGTGGAAAAGTAACAGTAATCGTACAGCTTCCGCTTGTCGACCAGCTCCGGTCCCGTGCAGATCCAGGGCTGCCAGACGCCGTTCAGGCAGATGCGGTAGTCCGTGCAGGAAAACACGTAGCCGCCCGCCTCCATGAAGGCGATCTGCTTTTCCAGCTTCTCCGGATGCCACTGGTCGTCGCTGTCCAGAAAGGCCACCCAGCGTCCCCTCGCCTCCCGCAGGGCGCGGTTGCGGCTCACGGCGGCGCCGCTGTTCGTCTCGTTCCGCCAGACGTGGATGCGCGGATCCGAAAAAGCGCGCAAAAGCTCCGGGCTGCCGTCCGTGGAACAGTCGTCCACGATCAGCAGCTCCCAGTGCGGGTAGGTCTGAGCGAGCACGGAGCGCACCGCGCCTTCGATATAGGCCGCGTTGTTGTAGCACGGCATGATGATGGAAACGAGATCGTTCACAACTCCCTCCGGGACGTGCCCGGCGCTGTCCCGGACGACGCGCCTGGACTGAAACGATTAAAGGTTGTAGATCTCCGGCTTGTATTTCTCGAGGTTGTTCCGCAAAAAAGCGACGGTCTCGGCCAGGCCCTCTTCAAAGGAGTATGCGGGCGCCCATGCCGTCAGCCGGCGGATCTTCTCGTTGCTGCCGAGCAGGCGCTCCACCTCGCTCTTCTCCGGGCGCAGCCGCTGCTCCTCGCAGACGACCTTCGCCCCCGGCCGGATCTGCCGGATCAGCTCCTCCGCGAGCGCGCCGATGGAGATCTCGCGCTGCGTGGCGATGTTGATCTCCTGTCCGACGGTCCTGTCCGAACGGAAGATCTCGTAAAAGCCGTTCACGGTATCCTTCACGTAGTTGAAGTCCCGCGTGGGCGTCAGCGCGCCGAGCCGGATCTCGTCCCGCCCTGCCAGGAGCTGCGTGATGACGGTGGGGATGACGGCCCGCGCGGACTGCCTGGGGCCGAAGGTGTTGAAGGGCCGCACGATGCTGACGGGCAGGTCGAAGCTGCGCCAGAAGGACTCCGCCAGCCGGTCCGCGCCGATCTTGCTGGCAGAATACGGCGACTGCCCCTGATACGGGTGCTTTTCATCGATGGGCACGTACTGCGCCGTTCCGTAGACCTCCGAGGTCGAAGTCACGAGCACGCGCCCGGTGCCGAGGTCGCGCGCCGCCTGCAGCACGTTCAGCGTCCCCTTGATGTTCGTATCGACGTAGGTGTCCGGAGAATGATAGCTGAAGGGGATCGCGATCAGCGCAGCCAGATGGAAGACCGCGCCGCAGCCCTTCATGGCCTCCCGCACGCCGTTGGGATCGCGCACGTCGCCCGCGAAGATCTCCAGCTCCGCCTGTTTCTCCTTCGGAAAGCTGTCGATCCAGCCCCAGGAATTGTTGGAATTGTAGTGGACGAAAGCCCGCACCTCCAGGCCCTTCTCCAGCAGCAGCTCCGTCAGATGGCTTCCGATGAAGCCGCCCGCGCCGGTCACCAGTACTTTCATCTTGTCCTCCTTATGCGCTACGCGCTGAAATGCCCGCCGTATTCCATGGCGTGATACACGGGCAGCATGGCGCATTGCGCCTCGATGGTCCAAAGCCCGCAGTCCTCCCGCAGGAACTCCGTGAGCTGCGCGTGCAGGCCTGCCTTGAACTCCAGATCCAGCGTGTCGTCCAGCTCCGCGAAGTTCACCGCGACGCTGCCGATCTCCTGGATCTGCAGCTTTTCCAAAGGCCGGAAGATAAAGCGGTGCAGGTCCGTCAGGACCTCCACGCTCCAGCGGCCCGGCGCGCCCCAATTCGCCTGATAGGAAAAGAGCGCTCCGTTCTCGCTGACGCCGCTGCCCGCGTAGATCATGGCCCGAGGATGCCAGTCCGACGTGCCCGCCGTGTAAGCCTGCATGTCTTTCGGCCGCCCGCCCAGATAAAAAGCCATGTCCGCCACGTGGGAGGAGTTCGCGAGGAA
>JAEELK010000011.1 GCA_016282655.1 Bacillota bacterium
CCGCTTCCTTCAGATCTGCAGGAGCAACCGGAAGGCGGAACGCTGATCAGATGTCCGCGCGGAAGGAGACGACCTTTCCGAGGTATTCGATCTGTTCCAGCTCCGTCAGTCGATAGATCGGCAGGAGCCTGTTGTCCGGGATGAGCAGGATCTCGTCTCCGACCTGGAAGAAGCGGCGCAGGGTGACCACCTTGCGGCCGGGCAGGTTGAAGGCGACGATGTCTCTGTCCTTCAGCAGATTTCTTCTGGTGGGAAGGACGTAGACCAGCGCGTGCTGCGGGATCATGGGCTCCATGGAGGCGTCCGCGAGCATGAAGCTCTGCAGTTCGCCCTTGGTGTCCGCCTGGGTGGCGACGCCGCTGCGGCGGGAGATCTCTTCGATGAGGCCGTTCACCTGCAGGCCTTTTTCGGGATCCACGTATTCTGAAGCCATCTCCAGCGTGCTGAGGATGTCCATGTTCTCGATGTAGTCGATGAGGTCCTTGGAGACCGCCTGCGGAGCGACTTTGGTGAGCGTCTGCAGCATGAGGCGGTTCAGGGACGAGGAAGCCAGCATGTATTCTTTGACGATGCCGGGCGCTTTTTCGAGGTAGCCCTGAAAGACCAGCGCTGCGGGGTCCTTCGCGCCGCAGACCTTTGCCAGCACGAGAGAGACCTCCTCGGTGGGAGGGGGCAGCTTGCCGTTCTTCAGCTGCGAGATGTAGGAAGGGGTGATGCTGAGGTTCTGCTGCGCGCAGCGGTTGGCGATGACGCGCAGGGAAAGCTGGCTCTCCTCGATGATGCCGCTCAGCATTTCAGAGTATGTCATATACTATACCTCGTGTTTTATTTTTCTTAAGCATACCATATAAGCGATTATTTTACCATAGCAAAAACGCATTTCTCCTGTTAGAATAGGCAGAGAACGAAGAAGGAGAACCCAATGTTTCTGCACAAAGAACTGGACGCTCTGCTGGGGCGTGTGGAAAAACCGGGCCGTTACGTCGGCGGCGAGCTGAACATGGCCGTCAAGGATCCCGCTTCCGTGGACGTCCGGCTTGGCTTTGCCTTTCCGGACAGCTATGAGATCGGGATGTCCTACATGGGGCTTCAGATCCTCTATGCCCTGTTCAACGCCAGAGAGGATGTCTACTGCGAGCGTCTTTTCGCGCCACTGCCGGACATGGAGCGCGAGATGCGCGCGGCCGGCGTGCCGCTCTTTACGCTGGAGACGCGCTCTGCCGCCTCGGACCTGGACCTGATCGGCTTCACCCTGCAGTATGAGCTCAGCTATTCCAACATCCTGAACATGCTGGATCTGGCGGGCATCCCGCTGCGCGCCGCGGAGCGCGGAGAGGACGCGCCTTTCATATACGCCGGAGGCCCCTGCGCCTCCAACCCGGAGCCGCTCGCGGAGATCATGGACTTCTTCCTGATCGGAGCAGGGGAGAGCGTCAGCCTGGAGCTCTGCGATGCCCTGAAGGAATGGAAGGCGCGGAAAGCGCCCAAAAAGGCCTTCCTGGAGGAGATCGCGTCCATCCCGGGCGTCTACGTTCCCTCGCTCTACCGGCCGCTCTACGGCGAAAACGGCGTCTTCCGGGGCTTCGAGAAGCTTTCGGACGCTGCGCCGGACCGCGTCCTGAAGCGCTTCGCGAAAGACCTCAACGAGGCGCCCTATCCGGAGAAGCCGCTCGTCCCCTTCATCGAAGTGGTCCACGACCGCTCTGTGGTGGAGATCATGCGCGGCTGCACCCGCGGCTGCCGCTTCTGTCAGGCGGGCATCCTGTACCGCCCCGTCCGCGAACGGAGCAAAGAAGAAGTGCTTCGCCTCGCGAGGGCGCAGCTCGCCGCCTCCGGACACGAGGAGATCGCGCTGCTCTCGCTCTCCACGAGCGATCATACGGAGATCGTGGAGATCATCTCCGAGCTGATGGGGCTCTGCCGCAAGCGCCACGTCTCGCTCTCCCTGCCTTCGCTGCGGCTGGACAGCCCCTCCTTCCGCATCCTGGAGGAGATGCAGACTGCCAAGAAGAGCGGCCTGACCTTCGCGCCGGAGGCCGGCACGCAGCGCCTGCGTGACGTCATCAACAAGAACATCTCGGAAGAGAACATCCGCTACGCCATGGAGCAGGTGCTCTCGCTCGGCTGGAGCAGCGTAAAGCTCTATTTCATGGACGGACTTCCCACGGAGACGGAGGAGGACCTGGACGGCATCGCCGCCATCGCGGCCGAGATCATGCGCATGTCCCGGCAGTACGGCGCGGACCGGCGCGGCGGACGCTTCAGCATCAGCGTCAGCGTCTCGAACTTCGTGCCGAAGCCGCATACCCCCTTCCAGTGGTTCCCGCAGAACACGCCGGAGGACTTCGACGCGAAGCACCGTCATCTGCAGGAGAAGTTCCGCGGCATGAAGGGCGTCAGCTACCATTATCACGGCTCCGAGACCTCCATGCTGGAGGCGGTCTTCGCGAAGGGAGACCGGCGGCTCGGGGAGGTCCTGATCCGCGCGCACGAGCTCGGCTGCGTCTTCGACGGCTGGTCCGAGCACTTCTCCTATGAGCGCTGGATGCAGGCCTTCGGGGACTGCGGCGTCGATCCGGCCTTCTATTCGCAGCGCCCGCTGGACCCGGACGATCCGCTGCCCTGGGATATCATCGACTGCGGCGTGAGCAAGGCCTTCCTGAAGCGCGAGTGGGAGAAGGCGATGCGCGGCGAGACGACGCCGGACTGCCGCCACGGCTGTCAGGGCTGCGGCGTCAATCGTTATCTGCCCTGTGAAAAGGAGGGCTGCCTGTGCGCTACCTCTTAGAGTTTGAAAAGAAGGGCGAGCTTCGCTATCTCTCCCATCTGGACAACATGCGTCTCTTCCAGCGCATGTTCCGCCGCGCGGAGATCGAGCTGGCGCATTCGCAGGGCTTCAATCCGCATCCGAAGCTGGTGCTGGCCGCGCCGCTCTCGCTCGGCTTTGAGACGGAAGGGGACCTTTTGGATTTCGAGACGCCGCCGGGCATTTCAGAGGAGCCGGACGCGCTGCTCGCGCGCCTGCAGGCCGCGGCCCCGCCGGGACTGCGGCTGCTCTGCTGCGAGCCGCTCCCGCCCGATCAGAAGAAGACGCTGGCCTCTCAGATCCGCGCCGCGGAATACCGCGTGGAGTGGAGGCCTTCCGGGCCGTCGGAGCCTCTGCCGGACTGGTCTGCCCTTATCCGCGCGTTTCTGGCGCAGCCGGAGATCTACGGCGAGAAATGGCAGAAGAAGACGAAGACGAAGGAACGCACGCCAATCAAAGCGGGCATCCTTTCCCTTTCCTGCACGGAGGCGGGGGAGGAGGGCGCAGTCTTCCTTTGCCGCGTCTCCTGCGACGGTCAAACGAACCTGAATCCGAAGCTGCTTCTGGAGACCCTCTTC
>JAEELK010000107.1 GCA_016282655.1 Bacillota bacterium
CGCGCGCGTACAGGATCTCCTTGCCCTCCTTCGTGCGCTTGCAGCGAAGGTCCGCGGACAGGTCTTCCGCGCCGAGGAAGATGGCCTTGACCCGGGGAGAGGCGCTCGCGATGGCGAACGCGTTCTCGACGCCCAGCGCCGTCTCGATGAGCGGCATGAGCCCCACAGTGTTCGGTTCAAACCCCAGTTTCGCCTCGAGTTCGCTCATGTACGCGTCGAACGCCAGCACGTCGTCCGCGCAGGACGTCTTCGGCGTCATGATGAGCTCGGGCTTCAGGGGAAGGATCTGGTCGAGATCCTTCTGCCAGTACGGCGTGTCGAGGGAGTTGATGCGGATGATCTTCTCCACGCCCGCGAATCCCAGCGAGCGGATGGCGTTGCGCACGAGCACGCGCGCCGCGTCCTTCTGGTCGGGCGCCACGGCGTCCTCGAGGTCCAGGATGATGGCGTCCGCGCCCAGGCAGTCGCCGCTTAAGATCATGTTCGGGTTGTTGCCCGGCAGAAACAGCATGGATCTACGCATGGGCTGCCTCCTTTTCCGCGGCCGCTTCCGCCCGCTCGATGAGCACTTCCAGCCTCGCCCGCAGCGTGCATTCCAGGGCGCCGCGGTCGACGATGTTCAGCCTGACGTGCTCCAGGCCCGCCTGCTGCAGCATGTCCGCCGCCAGCGCGCGGATGGAGTCACCGAACTGGTGCTCCACGACGGACTGCAAGGCGATCTGGGTGGGACCCGCGATGGGCTCCAGCTCCATGTAGGCGTCGCTGGATTCCATGGTGCCGCAGGAGGCCTTTGCAATGTTCTTTTCCATTGGTCTATCCTTTCGTCAAAGCCCGAAGACATCCATCTCCGGGCTTTGAGGTAACTCCAGTTGCGTTCTATTTGCAGCCGCAGGCCTTCTTGGCGGCTCTCAGCGCCAGAACTCTCTGCATTTCGTTGTAGACGATCATGTAGCCTTCGTCCACGCCCATGCCCGGCTTGGCCAGGATCTGAGCGGGCTGCGTCGCCATGGCGCACTGCGTGCAGACCTGCGCGGACCGGTCGGTCTCGTTGCAGGTGCCGCCCTGGTAGGCGCCCATGCCGTGTTCCTTGCAGTACAGGACCGCTTCGATGGTGTTGTTGACGCCGCCGAGGTCCGGGGTCTTGATCTGGACCATGTGGCCGGCGTGGTTATCCGTGAAATACTTGACGTCCTCGAGCGTGTTGCACCACTCGTCGGCGACGAGCTCCACGTCGATGCCGCGGCGGTCGATCTCCTCGGTGAGCCCCTTGAGCGCCAGCATCTGGGTCTCTCTGTCGGTATCGCAGTCCATGGGGCCTTCGATGCGCAGGTGGAACGGCTTGGCCGTCTCCGCCAGCTTTTCGAGGTAGTCGGCCATGGCCTTGAAGTTCGTATTGCCGAAAGCAGCGCCGATCGTTCCGTACACGTCGATGTGGAAGATGGGCTTGTAGTTCTCGTCGGCTCTGTTGTTCAGGATGCGGTCGCGCAGCCAGGCGACGTACTTCTCGAGCAGTTCGCCCTGGGGACCCAGCTTGGTCTGGACGTTGTTGATGAGCGCGTGGGGCAGGACCTGGGCCTGCTTGATAATCATCTTGTCGGAGTTGTCGTAGCGGTCATCGCCGGACTGGGTGAAGATGTCGATGGGCTTGTCGGAGACTTCGCAGCCATACTCTTCAGCCACGACTTCGCACATCATCTTGTGCTTGGCCTTGGCGACGGCGTCCAGGATGGCCTGGGACACGCCGTAGCGGATGGCGGTGTGCAGTCTCTTGCCTTCGACCTGGATGGCTTCCATCTCGGCGGCGAGCTGGCGGAAATTGTCGGCTTCGCGGCCCACGAGCATGGGCTTGATGTACTGGTCGATGACGGGGATGAAGTCCTTGGCCAGGAACAGGGGGTCTCTGCCGCCCGCGCCGGAATACTGGACCGCGGCGCAGTCGCCGAACGCGACCTGTCCGTCTTCCAGAATGATCTGCACGGAGATGGATTCACCCGGCATTCTCACGGAGGTGAAACCTTCGGTGACCGGCTCGCCCTGGTAGAACACGCCGTCGTGGGCAGCGCCCTTCTTGATGGCGCGCTGATCGTCGAAGTAGAAGCCTGTGCGGCCCTTGGAACATACTACGTCTAAAATTTTCATTTCTTTTTATCTCCTTAAACTGCTTCGTGCAATTACTTTCTGGGACGGCCGACGAGTCTGCCCTTGGAAATGGCGTAGACGTCGTCGATGACCATCTGGAACGACGCGTCGCGCTTCTCGTACTTCGCGCGCTCCGCGATCTTGGCCTTGTGGAAATCCTTGATGTCCTGCGTGAACGGCAGGTTGCCCGGCTCCAGGATGCGGATGGCGCCGTCGTTGTCTCTGGCGGGGAGCATCTTGCCGGCGTTGGCGCGGCAGGGCGCGAACGGCACGTCCAGAGCGCCCGCTTCGACCGCGCGGCACACGCCGATCGCGATGTCTCCTTCGCCCAGTTCGAAGCACTTGTCCACGATCAGGCGGGTCTCCTTGCGGATGATCTCCTTTTCTTCCTCGAGGTGGCTGCCGGTGATCGTCTGATCAGCCAGCATGGAAATGACCTGCTTCGTGCAGCGCAGACCCTCGGCGTTGGCTTCCTTCGTGGGGATGCCGGCCGCTTCGTGCGGGGTCTTGACGATGACCTTCGTGGCCTTGGAGAGAGCTGCCGCGGCGGAGCCCCAGGAGATGACGCCGAAAGCCTTGGCTTCGTCGGCGGGGAAGCCGCCCATCCACTGGTGGAAGACGGTGGTCACTTCCACGTCGTCGTAGCCGTTCTTCTTCAGATATTCGTTCGTGAGCTCTTCCAGCGTGCGGATAGCCGCGATGTCCTGGATGAGATTGCCGCCCTGGCCGAAGCCGACGGTGATGTTTCTGACGCCCTGCTCGGCCGCCAGCAGCGCTTCGATGATGGCCGCAGCGTGGGAGATGCAGGGGGGTACGAGCGTGCCGGTGAGGGGGCCGTACGGCTCGCGGTTGATGGAAACGCCGGCCGCTTCGTATTCGCCGACCAGTCTGTCGACGTACTGCCAGTCGCGGATCGTGCGTTCCATGGGCACGTTCTTGGTGTACGGCAGGTTGTAGGAGATGCCGCCGCCTTCGTAGGAGGTGAACCCGCCGGCGAAGGTGATCTCGGCCAGCAGGCGCGCGTCGGGCGTGCCGTGGCGGACCTGGACCGGTGTCTTCAGGGATTCGATGACCCGTCTGCAGCCCTGGACGCCGTGGTTGACGGCCGGGAAGCCGTTCAGCATGGAGCGGCCTTCCTGCTGGGAGACGCGGATGCCGTTCTCGCAGTCTTCATAGCGGTTCTGGCGGGTATAGCTGTCGATGGTGGAGGGCAGCAGGTCCGCTTCGCCGTGATCCTGCAGGAACTGCAGCAGTTCGATGTGCTCATTGATGAGCGCGACGCCGGCTCTGGGCTGGATGAGGGTGCGGCCCTCTCTCTTGGCCTTGATCAGCTTGTCGCCGAACCGTCTGTCGCCGGTGAACTGCTTCTGATAGTCCACGGCTTCCTGGAAGTTCACGTCTTTGCCCGTAGGCCACTGGGTGAGGACTTCCGCCCTGATCTTCTGGAACTCGTCGTCCGAGATTCTTTTATTCTTGATATCCATCCTTATTGTTGCTCCTTCTTCAGCTCTTTCTTCATGATTCTGAGGGCGATGGCCGGTTCATAGGCGGAAAGCAGCCCCATGGCGGCCAGGATATAGCTTCTGTCGACCCAGACTTCGGCTTCTCTGGGCTTCAGGGAGTAGGGATCCGCGGGATCCGTGAGCGCGGCGGAAGCGATGTCGCCCGTGCGCTCCGTGTGGATGAGAGACCCGCCCGTTACCACGATCTGCCTGACCTCGCGCAGGTCCTTGCCGCTCTGCATATAGGCGAGGCCGTTCATGGTGTAGACCTCTTCGATGCGCCCCGCGTGGCGGGTAACGGCGGTCTTGATGGCGCCGCTGGCGAGCGCGAAATCCAGGCGCTTCAGCTCGTCCTCGTTTTCTC
>JAEELK010000108.1 GCA_016282655.1 Bacillota bacterium
CACTGCATCGCGGTAGATCCCTGGTTCATCGCGGAGAAGCGTCCGGAGCTGGCAAAGATCATCCGGCTCTGCAGAGAGACGAACGACGCCATGCCCGCCTATACCGCGGAGCGCGCGGCGGAGATCCTGCGCGACGTCCCCGCCCCCGCCAAGATCTGCGTGCTCGGCGTCACCTATAAACCGGACGTGGACGACATGCGCGAGAGCCCCGTCCTGAAGATCATGGACATCCTGAAGGAACGCGGCTACGAGGTCAGCGCCTACGATCCCTTCGTGGGCGGCCGCCCCGGCATCGGCAGCGATCTTCTGGAGGCGGCCGCGGGCGCGGATCTTCTGCTCCTCGGCGTCCATCACCAGGAGTTCAAAGCGCTTCCCTTCGAGGCGCTGGGCAAGGTCATGCGCCGCCGGAACTTCTTCGACACCAGAAACTTCGCGGACAGCGCCGCCGCGCAGGCCGCCGGCTTCGGCTGCTGGTGCCTCGGCAGGTAGCGCCCGCCCGTTTCGCGCCGGATCAGACAGAAAAGAAAAAAAGAGATGCTTTTCAGAAAGCATCTCTTTTTCTATCCAATGCGTCCGGCGGCGCCGCGGCGGGCGCGCCGCCTAATCGGATTCCACGTCTCTGTCCGCTTCTTCCTCCCGGGCTTTTGCTTCCTCTTCGCTGCGGTCTTCGGAGTGGATGAGCGAGCCGAGGTTCAAGGTGTTCTTTTCCAGGGAGAGGATCAGGTTGTTGATCTCGTCCGTCCGGCTCTCGCTGCTCTCCTTCGCGTCGGTCACGAGCAGCGCCTGGTAGAGGATGCTCTCCAGCTGATCGTGCACCGTGGAGATCCGCTTGCGGATGTCGCGGAGCTTCTCCGCGCGCTCCCAGTCCTCTTCGCCTTCCGCGGTCTGATGCGCCGTCTCGTTCTTGATCAGCTCATACTCGGAAAAGAGCGCGTGGACGACTTCGACGTCGTAGCCGAAGCGATTCTTGACGGAAGCGGCAAACTCCTGCTTGCCTTCCATCTCGCCGTGGACGAGGAAGATGTTGGACGGCACCTTCTGGAATCCGCCGAGCCAGTCCAAGAGCGCGTCTCTGTCCGCGTGGCCGGAGAAGCCCTCCAGGTTGTAGATCTCGGCCTCCACGTGGATCTTCTCCCCGAAGATCGTCACGTCTTTTTCGCCGTCCACGATGGAGCGTCCGAGCGTCCCCATCGCCTGATAGCCCACGAAGACGACGCTGTTTTTGGCGCTCCAGAGATTGTGCTTCAGGTGGTGCCGGATGCGTCCGGCGTCGCACATGCCGCTGGCGGAGAGGATGACCTTCGGCTTGCTGTCGAAGTTCAGGCTCTGCGATTCGGTGGAGCTGCGGACGAACTTCAGGTTCGGGAAGTCCAGCGGATGATTGCCGCGGACGATGTAATCCTGGGTCTCTTCGTCGAAGTCCTGCGCGTTCCGTTTGAAGATCTCCGTGGCCGAGGCGGCCATGGGGCTGTCCACGTAAAAGTCCAGATCTTGGAACTCCCGGCGGAAGGCTTCGTTCTCCTCATAGAAGCGGTTGAACTCGAAGAGCAGTTCCTGGGTGCGCCCGACCGCAAAGGCCGGGATGATGACGTTTCCGCCGCGGGCGACCGTCTTGCGGATGATCTCCACCAGCATGTCGATGGAGTTCGCGTTGCTGTCGTGGACCCGGTTGCCGTAGGTGGTCTCCATGATCAGATGATCCGCCTTCTTGATGATGGTGGGGTCCTTCAGGATGGGACGGTTGCGCATGCCGAGGTCGCCGGAAAAGACTACCTTGGTCTCCTCTCCGTTCTCCATGATGAAGACCTCCACGATGGCGGAACCGAGGATGTGTCCGGCGTCGTTGAAGACGAGCTTCACTTCTTTGTCGTCGTCCAGATAGACCAGTTCGTTGTACATGCAGGGCTTGAGCAGCGGCAGCACGTGCAGGGCGTCCTCGCCGGTGTAGAGCGGCTCCACGTTGGGGCGGCCGGCCCGCTGGTTCTTGCGGTTCTGATACTCCGCTTCCTTCTCTTGGATGAACGCGCTGTCCTTCAGCATGATGTCCAGCAGGTCCGCCGTGGCGTCCGTGCAGTAGATCGGGCCCTTGAAGCCCCGCTTGACCAGAAGCGGCAGCCTGCCCGAATGGTCGATGTGCGCGTGGCTAACGATGACGTAGTCGATCTCCGCCGGGTCGAACGGGAAGTCCTGGGCGTTGAGCGCTTCCGCCTCCTTGCCGCCCTGGAACATGCCGCAGTCCAAAAGAAACTTATGCTTTTCCGTCGTGACCAGATGGCAGGATCCTGTCACCTCGGTCGCCGCGCCGCAAAACTGAATGCGCAAGAAACATCCCTCCTAAGCTTATGATCCATGAAAGTTACTGACGGAACTTTCTTGTTTCTATTGTACCATATCGGAAAACGCTTTGCTCGTTTTTCTTTCCGCCCCTCCGACCGGCGGCAGCAGCGGGACGACATAGTTTTTTTCGATGAGAACCTGACAGATTATTATTCTTTTTCGTGAAAATATGATAAAATAACATCAAATCATCCTTTTGCCCTCCGAAGAATAGGGAGCGAGTTTTCAAACATGTCCATCTTTACTGTGCTCAGCCTGCTGGGCGGCGTGGGGCTCTTCCTCTACGGCATCCACGTCATGAGCGGCGGCCTGAGCAAGCTGGCGGGCGGCAAGCTGGAACGCGTTCTGGAGCGTTTCACGAATACCCGCATCAAAGGCGTTCTCCTGGGCGCGGCCGTCACGGCTGCGATCCAGTCCTCGGCAGCCACCACGGTCACGATGGTCGGCTTTGTCAATTCCGGCATCATGCAGCTGCAGCAGGCGGCGGGCGTCATCTTCGGCGCCAACATCGGCACCACCATCACCGCCTGGCTTTTGAGCCTTACCGCCATCAGCGGCGACAGCCTGGTCCTGCAGATGCTGAAGCCGGACAGCTTCGTGCCCCTGGTCGCCATCATCGGCGCCTCCATGCTCCTCTTCAGCAAGAAGAGAAAGCGCCAGGACATCGGCACCATCCTCATCGGTTTCGCGGTCCTCATGTACGGCATGAGCGCCATGAGCGGCGCCGTGGCCCCTCTCGCGAAGGAGCCCTGGTTCGCGGACGTCCTGCTCATGTTCTCCAATCCCCTGCTCGGCATCCTGCTGGGCCTGGTGCTCACCGCCGTCCTGCAGAGTTCTTCCGCCTCCATCGGCATCCTGCAGGCGCTCAGCGCCAGCGGCGCCGTCACCTACGGCATCGCCTTCCCCATCCTGATCGGACAGAACATCGGATCCTGCGTCACCACGCTGATCTCCTGCATCGGCGCCAACATCGACGCCAAGCGCGCGGCGCTGGTGCACCTTTACTTCAACGTCCTGGGCAGCGTCCTCTTCCTCGTGATCTTCTACGCCGCGGACGCGGCATTCTCCCACGCTTTCATCAATGAAAAGGCGAACGTCGTTTCCATCGCCGTCCTGCACAGCGCCTTCAACATCGCCACCACCCTCGTGCTGCTGCCCTTCATCGACCAGATCTGCAAGCTGGCCACCCTCTCCGTGCGCAGCAGGAGCGAAGAGCGGCAGGCTCCCCTGCTGGACGAACGCTTCCTGAACACGCCGGCCTTCGCCGTAGAGCAGTGCCGCAAGGCCACCATCGCCATGGCGGAGATCGCCAAAGAGAGCCTCTTCAATTCCTTCTCGCTCTTCACGGACGGCTTCCGCGAGGAGGTCTGTCAGCTCATCGAAGAAGAGGAAAAGCGCGTGGACTCCTACGAGGACCAGCTCAACAGCTATCTGATCCGCCTGAGCAGCAAGGAGCTTTCCGAATCGGACAGCCGTGACGTCTCCAAGCTGCTGCACATCATCGGCGAGATCGAACGCCTTTCGGATCACGCGCTGAACATCAGCGACGTATCCAGATCCATCCAGGAGAGCGAAGGGGATTTCAGCAGCGACGCGCACGCGGACATCGGCGTCATCATCGCCGCACTGAAAGAAGCGCTCACCATCACCGTAGACGCCTTCGAGACCAACGACAGCGCGCTGGCAGCCCACGTGGAACCGCTGGAGCAGGTCATCGATTCCCTG
>JAEELK010000109.1 GCA_016282655.1 Bacillota bacterium
CCTTCTTCACGCCCGCCGGCGAGGTGAAGGCCGTGGACGGCATCACCTACGACCTCGGCTATCATGAGGTCATGGGCATCGTGGGCGAATCCGGCTCCGGCAAGAGCGTGGAGGCCTATTCCATCATCGGCCTGCTGCAGAGCCCCGGCAAGGTCATCGGCGGCTCCATCACCTTCGAGGGCGAGGACGTGCTGGCGTACGACAAAGAACAGATGCGCCAGTTCCGCGGCAACAAGGTGAGCATCATCTTCCAGAACCCCATGACCTGCATGAACCCGGTCTATACCGTGGGCGACCAGCTCATGGAGGCGCTGCGCTGCCACAACAAGGAGATCAGCAAGCAGGAAGCCCGCGCCGAGGCCGTCAAGATGCTCGAGCTCGTCGGCATCAACAACGCCGAAAAGCGCATGGACCAGTATCCGCACGAGTTCTCCGGCGGCATGCGCCAGCGCGCCATGATCGCCATGGCGCTCATCTGCAAGCCCAAGCTGCTCATCGCGGACGAGCCCACCACCGCGCTGGACGTCACCATCCAGGCCCAGATCCTGGAGCTGATGAAGGACATCCAGAAGGAAACGGGCATGTCCATCATCTTCATCACGCACAATCTCGGCGTCGTCGCGGAGATCTGCGACCGCGTCTCCGTCATGTACGCCGGCCACATCGTGGAGCAGGGGAGCGTCAACGACATCTTCTACGATCCCCAGCACCCGTATACCAAAGGCCTGCTGCGCTCCATGCCCCGCGTGGACGAGTTGGAGCACGAGCGCCTCATCCCCATCGAAGGCACGCCCGTGGACCTCTTGGATCCGCCCAAGGGCTGTTCCTTCGGCCCCCGCTGCGAGCACTGCATGAAGGTCTGCCTCACGAAGAAGCCGCCCATGCTGCAGGTGGGGGAAGACCGCCACTATTCCGCCTGCTGGCTGCAGGTGAAGGCCATGAAGGAAGGGGAGGAGGCATAATATGGACGAGAAAAAGAAACTCATCGTCGTGGAGCACCTCCGCAAATACTTCCCCGTGAAGTCCGGCACCTTCAAGACGGACTACGTGCAGGCCGTGGAGGACGTCAGCTTCTTCATCTACGCCGGCGAGACCCTCGGCCTCGTGGGCGAATCCGGCTGCGGCAAGACCACCCTCGGCCGCACGGTGCTGCGCCTGCACGAACCCACCTCCGGAAAGATCTACTACGACGGCGAGCCGGTCTTCGACAGCGAAAAGAAGATCGCCGCGCAGATGCTCCCGTACCGCAAGAAGATGCAGATCATCTTCCAGGATCCCAGCGCCTCGCTGGATCCGCGCATGACGGTCGGCGAGATCATCGGCGAAGCGCTCATGGTGCACCGCCCGGACCTCAAGGGCCAGGCGTACAGAGACCGCATCAACGAGCTCCTGGAGACCGTCGGCCTGAACACCGAGCACGCCAACCGCTTCCCGCACGAGTTCTCCGGCGGGCAGCAGCAGCGCGTCGGCATCGCGCGGGCCCTGGCCGTGGAGCCGGAGTTCATCGTCTGCGACGAGCCCATCAGCGCGCTGGACGTATCCATCCAGTCGCAGGTGGTCAACATGCTGGAGGACCTGCAGGAAAAGCAGCATCTGACCTATCTCTTCATCGCGCACGACATCAGCGTGGTGCGGCACATCTCGGACCGCATCGGCGTCATGTACCTGGGGCAGATGGTGGAGCTCGCCGAGAGCTACGAGCTCTGTTCCAACCCCATGCATCCCTACACCCAGTCGCTGCTCAGCGCCGTGCCGCTTCCGGACCCGGTGAAGACCCGCGCCAAGAAGCGCCACGTGCTGGAGGGCGACGTCCCCAGCCCGCTGCACCCGCCGAAGGGCTGCCGCTTCCACACCAGATGTCCCAAAGCCATGGAGATCTGCTCGCAGGAAGCGCCCGTCTGGGCTGAGTACTGCCCCGGCCATTTCGCAGCCTGCCATCACCTCGCGCAAGAATTTGCCGGGAAGACGATCGAAGACCTCGCGGCCGCGCAGGCTTCCGCCGCTGCGGAAGCGGGGGAGAAGGCGCCGGGGATCTCCGAAGTCACGCCCGCGCCGGCGGCGGGCGAGAACGCTTAGGATACATTGCTGCATGGCATTGTAGATAAACCGTTATTCTTTTTAAGGAGGAACAAGAAAATGAAAAAAGCATTAGCAGTTCTTCTGGCTCTGTGCATGCTCTTCGCCCTGGCCGCCTGCGGTCAGAAGAACGAGCCCGCCGCCGCGGCAGAGGAGGAAGGTCCCTTCACCGTCTCCGCCTGCATCGCGTCCGAGCCGGAGACCCTCGACCCGACCATGATCAGTTCCGTCGATGGCAACACTTACGTGAACCATCTCTACGAGAACCTGATGTGCTACGTCGCCACCGACAGAAAAGCCGGCGACGACCCCAAGATGCTCATGGCCGACCTGGACTACGGCGTAGCCGAGTCCTACACCGTCTCCGATGACGGCCTGGTCTACACCTTCAAGCTGAGAGACGACGCGCTCTGGTCCGACGGTCAGCCCGTCGTCGCCGGCGACTTTGTCTACAGCTGGCAGCGCCTCTGCGATCCCGACATGGCTTCCGACTACGGCTATCTGCTGGAAGGCATCGTGAAGGGCGCCACCGAAGTCTATGAAGAAGGCGCCGCCCCCGACACCCTGGCTGTGAAGGCTCTGGACGACAAGACCCTCGAGATCACCCTCGAGGCCGAGTGCCCCTTCTTCCTGCAGCTCTGCGCCTTCGGCAACCTCGTGCCGCTGCGCAAGGACATCATCGACGAATTCGGCGACACCTGGACCGATCCCGCCCACTTCATCGGCAACGGTCCCTACAAGATGAACGAATGGGTCCACGACTCCTACATCTCCATGGTCCCCAACGAGAATTTCCACAACGCGGCAGCCGTTGGCCCGCAGGAGATCAAGTGGTATCTGAGCGACGATGAGAACGCCATCCTGTCCTCTTATCAGTCCGGAGACTACAACTTCATCGAGACCTTCCCGACGGATCAGATCGCAGGCCTGCAGGCCAGCGGCGACTGCTACATCCTACCCGCCGTCACCACTTACTATCTCTACATCAACTGCGACAACATCCCCGACTGGAGAGTCCGCGCCGCCATCGCCCTCTGCATCGACAGAGACAACATCGTCACCAACGTCACCCAGGGCGGCCAGATCCCCGCTGCCTCCCTCGTCACCGGCGGCATCACCGATTCCACCGGCGCGCTGTGGAAGAACGGCACCGGTGAAGGCGAAGTCCTCTGGGCCGGCCTTGCCGCGCTCTATCCCGACGCGGATCTGAGCACCTATGCCGGCCGCTGCGACCTGGCCAAGGATCTCCTGGAAGCCGCTGTGGCTGACGGTTTCGACGTAAACGTCACCATTCCTTACCGCTTCAACAACCTCGGCATGCACGGCGCCATCGCGGAAGCCGTCCAGCAGGACGTCAACTCCGTGCTCGGCCTGAACATGACCATGGACAGCACCGAGTGGCAGGTCTACACCTCCACGCTGGCCAGCGATCGCGGCTGGTACGTCGCCAGACTCGGCTGGCAGGCTGACTACCTCGACGCCAGCTCCTTCCTGGATCTCTTCGTCACCGGCGGCTCCTACAACTACAGCAACTGGTCCAACAAGGACTACGACGCTCTGGTCGCCCAGTACAAGACCATGCCCGGCGGAGCCGAGCGCGACAAGGTCATGTACGACGCGGAAGCGCTGCTCTTCAGCGAGAACGGCTTCGGCGTATCCCCGCTGTACTACTACACCAACTTCTACTGCCTGTCCCAGAACGTGACCAAGGCGGCCACCTCTCCGCTGGGCTTCTTCCTCTTCACCTACGCGCAGCCGGCTGAATAATCCTGCTTGACAGCGCGAAGGAAATAGCGGAAAATCAGACAGTACAGGGCGCCGCTCTCCCGCGGGAGGGCGGCGCCCGGGATGCGGAGCGGTATCGAAGCGGTCATAACGGGGCTGACTCGAAATCAGTTTGACGGAAACGTTACGTGGGTGCGAATCGCACCTTCTCCGCCACTTAAAACAGCCTCCACCATCCG
>JAEELK010000110.1 GCA_016282655.1 Bacillota bacterium
CTCGGCGTGCAGCCGCCCGCGCCCAGCTGGGGGCACATGCTCTCCGAAGGCCTGCGCTCCATCCGGACGGCGCCCTGGAACGTGCTGCTGCCCGGCCTGATGATCACCTTCCTGGTGCTCGGCTTCAATCTGCTCGGCGACGGGCTCAGCGCGGCCCTGAACGCGAGGAGCGCGGAGGAGGACTGCTGATATGCTCGACGTACGGAACCTCTGCGTGGACGTCCGGCTCCACGGCGAAAACTATCCGGTGCTGGAGAACGTCTATTTTACCGTGCAGAACGGGGAGAGCCTCGGGCTGGTCGGGGAGTCCGGCTGCGGCAAAAGCATCACGGCGGCGTCCATTTTGGGGCTTCTGCGGCCGAACGTGCACATCAGCCGCGGCGTCATCGACTGGAACGGGCGCGACCTGAGCCGGATCCGGCCCAAGGACTATCAGAGCCTGCGCGGCCGCGAGCTCTCCATGATCTTCCAGGACTCGCTCTCCTCGCTGAATCCGCTCATGCGCGTGGGAAAACAGCTCTCGGAGGCCTATCAGATCCATACGCCGCTGCGGGGCGAAGCGCTGCGCCGCGCCTGCCTGGAGGCGCTGGAGCAGGTCGGGTTCATCGATCCCGAAGCCACCATGAAGCGCTTTCCGCATCAGCTTTCCGGCGGACAGCGGCAGCGCATCGTCATCGCCATGGCGATCGCCGCGGGGCCGCAGCTCCTGCTTGCGGACGAGCCCACCACGGCGCTGGACATCATCACCCAGAAGAAGATCCTGGCCCTCCTGAAGAGCATCCAGAAGCAGAAGAACATGTCCCTGGTGCTGATCTCGCACGACATCGGCATCATCGGCGAGCACTGCGAGCGCGTTGCCGTCATGTACAGCGGCTGGACCGTCGAATGCGGCAGCGTGGACGAGATCATGCGGGATCCGCTGCATCCCTATACGCGCGCGCTCATCCAGTCCATGCCAGGAACGCACGACAAGAACAGCCCGCTGCCGACCATCGAAGGGCGCGTGCCCTCGCTGACCGAGCGGCCGAAACGCGGCTGCATGTTCTACGAGCGCTGCCCGAAACGCTGCGCCGCATGCAGGGGAGAGATCCCCGTGATCCGCCTCGAGAGCGGCAGGCGCGTCAAATGCGTCCTCTACGCGGAAGGAGGGGAGAGCCGTGGCTGAGCCTCTGCTGCAGGTCTATAACCTTTCGAAGAGCTATCCCGTGCGCGATCAGCGCCGCGGGAAGGAATGCTTTCAGGCACTTAACGATATCAGTTTTACGGTAAACAAAGGGGAGATCCTCGGCCTGATCGGCGAATCCGGCTGCGGCAAGACCACGCTGGGCCGGATCCTCTGCCGGCTGGACACGCCGGACGACGGGACCATCCTCTTCGAAGGCGTGCAGATCGACTCGCTGAAGGAAAAGGACTACCGGAAATACCGCGGACGCATCCAGATGGTCTTTCAGGATCCAAGCTCCGCGCTGAACCCGCAGTTCCGCGTGGGGGAGATCCTGCACGAAGCCCTGCGCAGCGCCGGCATCCGAAAGCCTTTGGCGCAGAAGGACCGCATCAATCTGCTGCTGGGGAAGGTGGGCCTCACGCCCGCGCTGCTCAGCCGCTATCCCCATGAGCTCTCCGGCGGCCAGAAGCAGCGCATCTGCATCCTGCTCGCGCTGCTGACCAGACCGTCATTCCTTGTCGCGGACGAGGTCGTCTCCGCCCTGGATCTCTCCGTACAGGCGCAGATCCTCAACCTGATCCGCGGCCTTCAGAAGGAGCTGGGGCTCTCGATCCTCTTCATCTCGCACGATCTGAACGTGATCCGCTACATGTCGGACCGCGTGCTCGTGATGTACATGGGAGAGATCGTCGAGAGCGGCACGGCGGAAGACATCTACTATCACGGCGCGCATCCCTATACGCAGCTGCTGCATTCCGCGCTGCCGGAGCAGCACGAGAGCCTCGGCGACGAGGGCATCACGGACTTTTCCGACCTGGTCCTGCAGGAGGACCGCTGCATCTTCGCGCCGCGCTGCCCCTACTGCAGCGAGACCTGCCTGAACGGGAAACCGGCTCTCTCCGAGCTCTCCAAGGATCATCTGGTGCGCTGCGTCCGGCTCTGGCAGTCGAAGGTGGAAGCCGTTTCCGAACCCTCGCGCTGAAGAAGGGAGAGAGACCCGGATGAAGAAGCTCCTGAAGCCCGCCGTTCTCCTCTGCCTCGCGGCCGCGCTCCTTGTCTTTGGCACGAGCAGTGCCGTGGTCTGGAAGACGCGCGGAAGCATCGCCGCCGCCTATCGCGGGGAAGCGCTTTCGGACGCCGTGCTCGCGGACTGCGCCGCGCTCGGCCCGCAGTGCATCCTGGTCCCCGGCTGCGCCGTCTGGAGCGGCAACCGTCCCTCCCCGATGCTTCAGGACCGCCTGGACTGCGCCATCGCGCTCTACCGGCAGGGCGCCGCGCCGAAGCTCCTCTTCAGCGGAGACAACGGCGACCCCGCCTACAGCGAGCCGGACTGCATGCTGGCTTACGCGCTGGAGCAGGGCGTTCCGGCGGAGGATATCTTCCTCGATTTCGCGGGCTTCTCCACCTACGATACCGTCGTGCGCGCGAAGGAAGTCTTCGGCGCCTCGCGCGTGCTCGTGGTGACGCAGACGTACCATCTCTTCCGCACGCTGCAGATCTGCGATTCCATGGGGATCGAAGCGCTCGGCGTCGCGGCCGAGCAGCGGCGCTACGTCGGCGGCGCGTACCGCGAAGCCAGGGAGGTCTTCGCGCGCGGGAAAGACCTGATCAAGTCCGCGCTGAAGCTGCCGCCGCGCTATCTCGGAGATCCGTATGAGCTGGCGGGCGACGGCAGGGCGACCCATCTGAACTGAACGCGGAAAAGGGCTTCGGCCCTTTTTCTTTTTCTTCCGAAAATCTGCGCCCGCACATTGATTTGCCGCCCGTTTTTGATAAAATAAAAACGATAGGCATTTTTGAAAGAGAGGAGACAGAACGCAATGATACCTTTCATCATCATCCTCGTTATCATCATCCTGATCTGCGTGCGCTGCATCCGCATCGTGCCGCAGGCCAGCGCCTGGATCGTTGAGTTTCTGGGCAAATACAAGACCACCTGGGACGCCGGTCTGCACTTCAAGATCCCCATCCTGGAGCGCATCGTAAAGACGGTCTCCCTGAAGGAGCAGGTCGCGGACTTTGAGCCGCAGCCGGTCATCACCAAGGACAACGTCACCATGATGGTCGACTCCGTCGTCTTCTTCTACATCTTCGATCCCAAGCTCTTCGCCTACGGCGTGGAGCGTCCCATCGCGGCCATCGAGAACCTTTCCGCCACCACGCTGCGCAACATCATCGGCTCCATGACGCTGGACGAAACGCTGACCTCCAGAGACAACATCAACGCGAAGATCACGGCCATCCTGGACAGCGCCACGGACAAGTGGGGCATCAAGGTCTCCCGCGTCGAGGTCAAGAACATCGAGCCGCCGAAGAGCATCAAGGAAGCCATGGAAAAGCAGATGAAGGCGGAGCGGGAAAAGCGCGAAGCCATCCTCACGGCGGAGGGCAAGAAGCAGTCCGCCATCACCATGGCCGAGTGCGAAAAGGAAGCCGCCATCCTGCGCGCGGACGCTGCCAAGGAGCAGAAGATCCGCGAGGCGCAGGGCGAAGCGGAGGCCCTGCTCGCGGTGCAGCGCGCCAAGGCGGAGGCCATCCGGCTGATCAACGAGGCGGACCCCGGCGACGGCTATCTCAAGCTCAAGTCCTTTGAGACCGCGGAGAAGATGGCGGACGGTCAGGCCACCAAGATCGTGGTGCCCTCGGACATCGCGAACCTCGCCGGCACGCTCTCCGCGCTGAAAGAAAGCGTAAAGGAATAGTGCCATGAGCGCCGCTCCGATCGTATTTTCATCCCTGATCGGATGGATCATCTTCTTGGCCATCCTGATCAAG
>JAEELK010000111.1 GCA_016282655.1 Bacillota bacterium
CGGCATGTACGGCCGCAGGCTGCCTATTCCTTATTGCATGCAGGATTGCCCGTGCATCGCAGATGCACAAACCCTGCATGCAGGCATTGAAAAACGAAGTTTTTCAACGCCTTTAGAGGCTGCCACCCGTTCGTGACAGCCTCTCGTCGATTACCTGAACCGGATCGCCTTGTATTTTTCGATCTCCTCAGCGCTGCCGTACACCATGTGGCCGTTCCCGATGTCGGTCAGCGCGGGGTTCTCGCCCTCGCCGTATTCGTGCGGCGTGTAGACGAACAGCTTCTTCTTCTTCTCCAGGATGGGATCCGGGATCGGGATCGCGGACATCAGCGAATGCGTGTACGGATGCAGCGGGTATTGGAACAGCTCCTCCGTTTCCGCGATCTCCATGATCCGGCCCTTGTAGATGACCACGATGCGGTCGCTGATGAACCGCACGATGGACAGATCGTGCGCGATGAACAGATACGTGAGGCCGCGCTCGCGCTGGAACTTCTTCAGCAGGTTCAGCACCTGCGCGCGGATAGACACGTCCAGCGCCGAGATGGGCTCGTCCGCCACGATCATCTCCGGCTCCATGACGATGGAGCGGGCCAGGCCCACGCGCTGCCGCTGGCCGCCGGAAAACTCGTGCGGATAACGGGTGAGATGCTCCGGAAGCAGGCCGACGTCGTTAATGGCCCTTTCAACCTTCTCCAACCGCTCCTTCTCGTCGGCGAACAGATGGAAATTGTACAGGCCCTCGGAGATGATGTACTCGATGGTGGCGCGCTCGTTCAGCGAAGCCGCGGGATCCTGGAAAACCATCTGGATCTTTCGGATGACCTCCTGATCCTTTTTATGGCTCAGCTTGCCGGAAATCTTTTCGCCCTTGAAATAGATCGCGCCGTTCGAGCAGGGATTGATGCGCACGATGGCGCGGCCGATGGTGGTCTTGCCCGAGCCGGACTCGCCCACCAGCGAGAGCGTCTCGCCCCGGTAGATGTCGAAGCTCACGTTGTCGACGGCCTTGAGCCTGTTCTTGCCGTTGCGGAAGACCACGTCAAGGTTCTGAATGGAAAGCAGAACTTCCCGATCGCTCTTGTCCATGCCCTGCCTCCTCACTCTTCAAATTCGGTGGCGGCGTAAACCTTCGCCATCTTCTCATGCAGGTTCTGAATGTTCTTCGGGGCCTCGGTCTTCGGCGCGCGGGGGTCCAGCAGCCACGTCTTGGCCCAGTGGGTGTCGCTCACCCGGAACATGGGCGGCTCTTCCACCAGGTCGATGGCCATGGCGTACTTGTTGCGCGGAGCGAACGCGTCGCCCACGATCTTGTTGTACAGCGACGGCGGCGTGCCGGGAATGGAGAACAGGTCGGTGTCCCGCTCGGTCAGCTGCGGCAGGGAGGAGAGCAGCGCCCAGGTGTAGGGGTGCTTCGGATCGTAGAAGATGTCCTCCACCGTGCCCAGCTCCACGATCTGGCCAGCGTAGAGCACGGCCACGCGCTCGGCCACGTTGGCCACCACGCCCAGGTCGTGCGTGATGTACACCGTGGTGAAGCCCAGATCGCGCTGCAGGTCCTTGATGAGCCGGATGATCTGCGCCTGAATGGTCACGTCCAGCGCGGTGGTGGGCTCGTCGCAGATGAGGATCTTCGGCTGGCAGGAGAGCGCGATGGCGATGACGATGCGCTGGCGCATGCCGCCGGAATACATGAACGGATAGTCGTCGAAGCGCTTCTCCGGCTCGGGGATGCCCACCTTGCGCATGATCTCGAGCGTGCGCTCCTTCGCCTCGGCCTGGCTGCATTTCTGGTGCTTCAGGATGACCGTCATGATCTGCTGGCCGATGGTGATGACCGGGTTCAGGCTGGTCATGGGATCCTGGAAAACCGTCGCGATGCGGCGGCCGCGGATCTGCTGCCAGTCGTTGGTGTACTTCACGTGCGCGCAGTCGATGACCGCCCAGCCGTGAATCACGCCCGCCGCTTTGTCGATCGAGCGGAATTCCACATAGAACACCGCCGTCTGGAAGATGCGGTTTTTCACGCCGCGGTCGGTCAGGTCCTCGCCGATGGCCATGGCGTCTCGGAAGGCGCGGCTCAGCGTGCGGATGAAGCCGATCTGCGCGCTGATCGGATAGCGGCCGATGGAGAGCAGGATCTCGTACGCAAGCACCTTGTTGCGCTCGATCACCGCGTCGGACAGGCCGTGGGGGTTGCCCGGCTTTTCCTGCACGGCCATCTTCCGCTCGCGCTCCGCCCTGAGCGCGGCCAGCTCGCGCTGATCCTTCGCCTGGCGCTGCGCGTCGTTCTTATAAGCCTCTTCGCGGCTCCTGATCAGGCTCGCGCGTTCGGCGGCCGTCGCCTTCTCCTTTTCCTCGAGCTGGCGCAGCGTGTTCTGCGCGGCGCGGATCTCCGCGGCGTCCTTCGCGTTGCGCCGGTCCAGCGTCATGACGTGGTTGTTCAGCTCGACAATGTCCCCGCGGATCTCCTTGAGCCGCGCCTGGAAGCCCTCCTCTTCTTCCTCGGAGAGCGACTTCACATGCTTCATGTCGGCTTCCAGGGCGAGGATCTGCCGGTACTCTGCCGCGCCGCGTTCCAGCACGGAATGCCGGTTCAGCATGTCCATGAGATAGCGGAGCGTGCGGCGGTTGAACGGCGTCAGCTGCACGTCGGTCTGGGAGACCTCGTCGTCCGAAAAGATGATACTGCCCTCGGAGATGAAGCCGTTGGAATCCAGCATGCCGGCGAAGGTCTTGGTGAGCACCGACTTGCCCGAGCCGCTCTCGCCCACGATGGCGATGGACTCGTTCTCGTAAATGTCGAGCGACACGTTGCGGATGGCCGTCAGCACGCGGCCGCGCACGTTGAA
>JAEELK010000112.1 GCA_016282655.1 Bacillota bacterium
AGGCCCACGCCGATGGCGCCGGCCACGACGCTCTTATCCAGCGCGTTGAGGCCGAGGGAAGGTCCGATGATGGAGGTCTCGACTTCCTTCAGCTCCACGGGCAGCGCGCCGCCGCGGATGAGCATGGAGAGCTCTTTGGTCTGATCCGTGGTGAAGTTGCCAGTGATCTGCGCCCTGCCGCCGCTGATGATGGTGTTGACCTGCGGCGCGGAGATGACCTCTCCGTCCAGCACGATGTAGATGCAGCGGTCCACCTCGCCGGTGGTGTTGTTCTTGACAGCTCCGGTATAGGCCTTGCGCGTGGCGTCTTCAAAGAGATCCGCGCCCTCGCTCGAGAACTCCAGGTCGACTGCCGGGAAGCCCTGCTGGTCGCTGCCCATGCTGGCGTTCTTGACGTCCGCGCCGGTCAGGGCCACGGTGCCGTCGCCCAGGACGAACTGCAGCTGCGCGGTCTTTCCGATGCTGTCGATGGCCGCCTGCGCGTCCTCCGCGCCGGGCAGCTCCACGCGGATCCGGTTCTCGCCTTCGATGGTGACGACGGGCTCCGAAAGGCCCATCTGGTTGACGCGGTCCTCGATGATGAGCTGCGTCTGCTCCATGGTCTGATGGAGCTCGGAACCGGTGGCGTCCGTCTGCGCTTCCATCACGACGTATACACCGCCCTGGAAGTCCAGGCCGAGCTTCATCTGCTGGGAGAGCGGCGGTATGGAACCGAGTCCGCAGAGGCTGATGACCGCGCCCAGGATGATGAGGATGGCCAGGATCCAGGCAAGATATTTTTTCATGATAATGAGTCCCTTCTTTCGGTAAACAATACTATGTTACATTTTACAACTTTTACGTTCCGGATACAAGAAAAAAGCCCGATTTCATGCGGAAATCGGGCTGATCTGATGATATCGTTCGGCTTTGCGCGGGAGGCTTCTGCTTAATCCTCCACGACGGATACGCCTTCCGGCAGACCGTCGCTTCCGGCGGCAGCGTCTTTCGCGTCCGGCGCGCTCTCGCGGACGAGCTTTTTGGGCATCTTCTTGGCGGGCTGCTCCGGCTCGTCTTCTTCCAGGATGCGCTTTCTCTTGTCCTTGGCGGTCGGGATGCTGCCGTCCGCGTTGAGGACCTGCGAGATGCCCCACTTGGCATATTCCAGCTTGACGCGGTCCGGGCCGACCTCGAGGATCACTCTGTCGTCCTTCACTTTGTAGACGCGGCCGAAGATGCCGCTGATGGTCAGGACCTTGTCTCCCACCTTCAGCTTGGCGCGCATGGACTTCAGTTCGTCATCCTTCTTCTTCTGCGGGCGCAGAAGCACGAAGTACATGATGAGGATGACGCCGACGAGCATTATGATAGAGACCCACTGGTTTGCCATATGAATACCTCCCAAAATACGTTGGTGCAGAAGCTGCACACAAATCTATTATAAAGATTTTCTATAAAAAAGCAACCAACAATTTCCGGCGCGTCAGACCAGGGCGAGGAGCACGTGGATGCTCACCGCCGCGGCGCAGGCGCCGAGCGCGATGATCACGATGTTGCAGCGCTTCAGGGTCAGGAGCACCGCCGCAAGGAATCCGCCCGTCGCGGTATAGGGATCCCCCGTGCAGTAGAAGATGCCCGGGATGCTCATGGCGCTGAGGATCGCGTACGGCATGTAGTACGTGACCGAGCGGAAGAAACGGGAACGGATCTTGTGCCGGAAGAGGACGAAGGGGATCATCCGCACCAGATAGGTGGTGAGGGACATGATGCCCATCAGGATCAGGAGCTCGCTCTGTTTCATCGCTCCCCCTCCTCTTCCGCCTCGTCCGCCGGGAGAAGCAGCGCGCAGACGCAGGAGGCGATCAGCGCGCAGATGATGATGGAAAAGCCGGAGGAGATGGAGGAAAAGAGCGGCACGTAGCGGATGACGCAGCTGATGATCACAGCGAGCAGCGCGCAGAGCCGCACGCCCTTCCGCTCCTGCGCCACCGGCAGGACCAGGCAGATGAACATGGCGTAGATGGCGATGCCGAAGAGATTGCTGATGGACACGGGCATCCAGGAGGCCACCAGCGCGCCGATGCTCGTCCCGAAGGTCCAGCCCAGCAGCGGCAGCGTCGCGAGCCCCAGGAAATAGCGTGTTCCGATGAAGTGCTGCTTGGCGGCCGCGATGCAGAAGATCTCGTCCGTGATGAAATAGGACAGGAGAAAACGCTTTCCGGTGCTGAAGGAATCGTCCAGCCGCTGGGAGAGCGTGATGCCCATGAGAGAATAGCGCAGGTTGATGACGAGCTGCGTCAGGAACATCTCCATGGCGGAGACCGCGAAGACGCTCACGTCCTTCAGGATCTCCACGCCCGCGACCTGCCCCGCCGAGGTCAGATTCGTCAGCGAGATCAGGATGGTGTGGAGCACCGGGATCCCGTAGTTCACCGCGGCGATGCCGAAGCTCATGGACACGAAAAGATAGCCCAGGGCGATGGGCAGTCCGTCGTTGAGGCCTTCTCTGTAGGTATAGGGGCTCTTTTGCATCTCGGCTTCTTTCCTGTTTTTCCTTTGCGCCGCGGGACGGCGCTTTTCTTATTTTATGAGAGCTTCGCCGGACTTGCAAGCAGTTTCCTCTTGCGCCCTTCTCTTTCGTTGGATAAAATATTAGTACAGCATGATCTGCTGTTTTTTCTCATCCAAGGTTTACAAGATCTGACTGAACGAAAAGGAGAAATCTCATGAATCTGAAAAAAGTGTTTGCTTTCCTCCTCTGTCTTTGCATGATCTTTGCGCTGAGCGCCTGCGGCGGTTCTTCCTCCGGCAGCGCCTCTTCCGGCGGATCGAGCGAGCCCGAGCCCCCGGCGGAGCCCGCCGTCGAGCTCACGGACCCGCAGTACTATTTCGGCGGCGACTGGTACGGCTGGTGGGGCCTCACCGACGCGACCGGCAACGCCGAAGACCTGGAAGGCGCCTGGTACGACTGCCTCGCCAAGGTCGAGGTCGACGAATCCTCCGCAACGGAAGAGGGCGTCAACGCCCGCATCCTCATCGCGGACGAGGTGAACGGCTTCGACGATCCCCTCGCCGACATCGACATCTTCATCGATCCGGACGGCTATGCCGTCGGCAAGGACGGTTTCTTCTTCTTTGACGACGCGCCGCTGGACGTCGAATTCGTCATCGACGACGTCTTCAATTACATCGCCGTGCGCGGCGCATACGTTTCTGACGACGCCACCTTCAACTACACGATGCTGCTCGGCTACTGGGGCCACGACTGGTCCGATATGGAAGAGGGCATGCGCCCCTACTTCTTCGATGACTGGTATCTGCCGCTCATCGAGAGCGACGCCGACATGCCGGACGAGCTCCCCGCAAACGCAAACTAAGAAATGACAACGAGAAACAGGTGATCTCATGCAGCCGCTCGAAAAACAATTCCACATCCGCTGCGGCGCCGGCGACGTCGCCCGCTACTGCATCCTCTGCGGAGATCCCGGCCGCGTCCCTGCCATCGCCGCGCTTTTGGACAACGCGGAGCAGAAGGCGCAGAACCGCGAGTACAACGTCTATACCGGCACGCTGCTCTCCGAGCCCGTCACGGTCTGCTCCACCGGCATCGGCGGCCCTTCCGCCGCCATCGCCATGGAAGAACTGCACAACCTCGGCGCGGACACCTTCATCCGCACCGGCACCTGCGGCGGCATCGCCCTGCCCGTGCAGTCCGGAGACATCGTCGTGGCCACCGGCGCCATCCGCTACGAGCATACCTCGCAGGAATACGCGCCGCTGGAATTCCCGGCCGTCTCGGACTTCGGCATCGCGCTCGCGCTGAAGGAAGCCTCGGAAGAGCTCGGGCTCCGCACCCACCTCGGCGTCGTGCAGAACAAGGACTCTTTCTACGGGCAGCATTCTCCCGCCAAGAGCCCTGTCTCCTACGAGCTGCTCGCGAAATGGGAGTCCTGGAAGCGCCTCGGCGTGCTCGCTTCCGAGATGGAATCCGCCGCCCTCTTCGTGGTGGCCGCCGCCCTCGGATGCCGCTGCGGCTCCTGCTTCCACGTCATCTGGAACCAGGAGCGCGAAGCCGCCGGTCTGGACCAGAAGATGAGCGAAGACACCAGCGGCGCCGTGCGCGTGGCGGTGGAAGCCATGAAGCGCGTCATCGAAGCCGACCGCGCGAAATGGACCAGCCTGCCCAGGCAGGAGCATCTGGAACGTCTGGAAGGCGGCAGCGACCGCTGAGCGGCGTCTCCGCCTGAGCAAATCGCTCCCCTTCATTCCCTGAAACACAAACAGAACGGCGCGGCCGCAGATCAGCGGCCGCGCCGTTTTATCTTCTTTCAAAGACGCCGCGCTTCGCGATCAGGCGCGCGCCGTCCTGCGCAGGAAGTCCTCGGACGAGAGGATCACCGCTCCGACGTTCGCCATGTCGCGCAGGTTGCTCTCCTGGATCTCCGGCGTTTTGGAGGAAGTGCAGTCGCTGATGACCGTCACGTCGTAATCCAGGCAGATGCCGTCGTAGCAGGTGCTGCGGACGCAGTTCGGCGTCGTGGTGCCGATGAGGATGATCTTCGCGATGCCGAGGCGGCGCAGGACCATGTCCAGCTCCGTCGCGAAGAAGGCCGAATAGCGCGGCTTGATGATGTGATGATCCTCCGGGCTGTCCCCGAAGCACTCCGGCATGCGATCGTCGATCTCAGGCGCGCAGCCGGGAGAGAGCGGCTTGCCCCCCTCTGCCCAGACCTTGTATCTGGTGTGCTCGATGTTGCTGCCGTCCGCGTGGTAAACGCGCGTCACGAAGAAGACCGGGATGGCCCGCGCCCTGCAGCGGTCGATCACCTTCGCGCAGGCGGGCACCGTGGCCGGCGCGCCGTCGATGAAGAGCGGCGAGGCGGGATCGATGAAGCCGTTCTGCATGTCGATCACGAGCAGCGCCGCGTCGTCGTAGCTCTCCTCCTTCAGCCAGTCCAGCAGGCGGTCCGCCTCCTCCAGCGCGTCGAAGGCCGCGTCCTCGCTGAGCACGCCGCGCTTCAGATCCGCGGGGAGCGTTCCCTGCTCGTCCGCGTCCAGATCCGCGCGCCAGTCGGCGCTGCCGTAGTAATCGTCCAGGTCGCAGGCGAGCGCGCTGACCTTGCACGCCTGCTCCACCGCCTCCGCGGAGGAACCGGCGCCGTCCTCCAGCAGCGCTTCCAGCTCACGCTCCGCGCGCGAGAGCTCATCCAGGATCCCCTCATAGTACGCGATCCGTTCGTTCTGTGTCATGGTCTTCTCCTTTCATTCAACTTCTGAGAGATTCTGCATTTTAAACGTTCAGCAGCACGAGGGCGATCAGGATGCAGAGCATGCCGATCATCTGACGCTTTCCAAGCCGCTCATGGAAGAAGAGCGCGCTCAGCGCGAGCACCAGCAATATGACGCCCGTGCTGCACATGGAATAGACCAGATAAGCCGGCAGGCGTTCCAGCGCGTGCAGCAGGAAGTAGGCAGAGTAGTAGTTCGGGATGCCGAGCAGGATGCCCGCCGCGAGCTCCGGCAGGAGCACGGGCCTTCCCTTGCGGAAACGCTCCCGCAGCAGCAGGACCGCGGTCAGGACCGTTGAGCAGAGAAAGAGGAAGAAGCAGTACTGCGTCTCTTCCCCGCCCGGGCCAAAGAATTCATAGACCTTGGCCATGCTGTCCGAAAAGCCGCTGCAGAGCAGCGTCAGCAGAAGGAGTCCGAGCATCGGAGCGTCTGATCTTCCGCGGCTTTCATCGGAGCCGCCGTTGATGAAGAAGATGGCGGCGAACACGAAGGGAAGCGCGAGCAGCTGCAGACCGCCGAGCCGTTCTCCGAAGCAGAAGACGCTCAGGGCGAGCGAGACCAGAAGGCCCAGCTTCGAGAACGCGGAGGTGAGCGAGGCGCCGTTCGCCCGGATGGAGCTCTGCATGCTCACGAATCCGAAGACGAAAAGGATGCCCGCGCAAAGCCCGCAGAGCAGCGTGGGACGCGCGGCGTGCAGCAGGCTCCCCCGTTCCGGGAGGGTCAGCAGCGCGATCGCGACGCAGGTGATATAGTTGCCCAGCAGGATGGCATAGCGGTTCCCCGTCTGCGCGCTGAAGAGCTTCAGGACCAGCGCGACCGAAGCGCTGCTCAGGATGGCTAGGAGCAGATAGAACAAATCCTGTCCTCCGTAAGATCCGGGATGTGTTCAGTGTAGCATAAGATCGCGGCAAAAGATAGTATCGCGCAGGAAGGGCGCCTGCTCAGTGTCCCTTCCTCGCCTCCGCCAGGACCTGTTTGAGCGCCGTCTCCCGCTCGATCCCGGCCAGCCGCAGCTTATGCGCATATTCCAAGAGCTCCGAGAAGCGCGGGCCGGGCGTGAGCCCCGCCGCCACGAGGTCTGCCCCGCTCACGTGCGGCTTTGCCATGATCTCCTCATACTGCCGCAGCCGTTCGAACAGGAAATCCGGGTCCCCGGAAAAGGCTTCCTCCCCGCTGAAGACGGGCCGGTCCGCCATCGCGAAATAGACGAGGTCTTTCGGCGCGCAGGCCGCGTCGAACATGCGGTTCGTGCTCCTGAGCGGCGCCTTCGCGTATGCGGTCACGTTGGGCTTCATGTGCAGAGGCGCCATGTTCAGGACGTATTCCCGCACAGCCTTCTCGCGGACGATACGGCGCAGGAAGCGTTCGATCAGCGGCAGTCCGGCGCTCTCATGCCCGTAGGCGTGGATGCGTCCGCTCCGCAGCTCCGTGCACACGATCTTGCCGAGATCGTGCGTCAGGCAGAAAAGGAGAAACGCGTAGGGATCACGCACCTCGCCGCGCAGAGCAGCGCCGCGGTCCAGCACCTGCATCGTATGCGTCCAGACGTCGCCTTCCGGATGATAGTGAGGATCCTGCGGGATGCCGATGCAGTCCGCGAGCTCCGGAAACCAGGTCCGCAGCTGCCCCGTATCGCGCAGCACCTCGAAGAACACGGACGGCCGTTCCGCCTTTAACAGGGCTTTTTTCAGCTCCTCCTGCACCCGCTCGGGCGAAAGCGCGGAAAGGTCGATGCTCCCGCAGAGCGCCGCGGTCTCCACCGCGAGCCGCAGGCGGAAACGCGCCGCGAACTGCGCGGCGCGCAGCGCGCGAAGCGGGTCCTCTCCGAAATGCGCCGCGCTGACGTGCCGGAGGATGCCGGCCTCCAGGTCTTTTCTGCCGCCGAAGAGATCGATGATCTCGCCCGTGAGCAG
>JAEELK010000012.1 GCA_016282655.1 Bacillota bacterium
CAACATGGCCTTCCACATGCCCTACTGGGCCTGCATCGCCATCATGGCCGTCCTCACCGCCATCTACGTCATCTTCGGCGGCTACATGGCCACCGCCATCAACGACTTCATCCAGGGCACCATCATGCTGATCGGCATCTCCGCCGTCATCGCCGCGGTGCTGATCTCCAACGGCGGCCTCACGGAAGCCGTGAAGTCCCTGTCTCAGATCGACGCCGGGACCGGCGCGCTCGGCGCCTACACCTCCTTCTTCGGGCCGCAGCCGCTCGCCCTGCTCTTCGTGGTCATCCTGACCAGCCTCGGCACCTGGGGCCTGCCGCAGATGGTCGGCAAGTTCTACTCCATCAAGAATGAGGACGCGGTCAAGAAAGGCACCATCATCTCCACCTTCTTCGCCATCGTCGTCGCGGGCGGCTGCTACTTCCTCGGCGGCTTCGGCCGGCTCTACGCGGACCGCATCAGCTACTCCGCCGCGGGCACCCCGCTCTTTGACACCATCGTGCCGACCATGCTCAGCACGCTGCCGGGCATCATCATCGCCATCGTGGTGGTGCTGGTGCTCTCCGCCTCCATGTCCACCCTCTCCTCGCTGGTGCTGACCTCCAGCTCCACCCTCACGCTGGACGTGATCGTGCCCTCCCTGAAGGGCGAGCGCAGCGAGAAGCAGCAGGTGAGCATCATGCGGCTCTTCATCGTCTTCTTCATCATCGTCTCCGCCCTGATCGCGATCCTCAAGGACGCGCATCCCAGCTTCACCTTCATCGCCCAGATGATGGGCGTCTCCTGGGGCGCGCTGGCCGGCGCCTTCCTGGCGCCCTTCCTCTACGGCCTCTACTGGAAGAAGACCACCAAGGCCTCGGTCTGCGTCTGCTTCGTCTGGGGCTGCGGCCTGGAGATCTTCCAGCTGATCTACTCGCTCTGCAAGATGAGCTTCGCGAACCCCGTGCTGCACTACATCTTCGCCTCCTCCGTCCGCTCCGGCGCCGTGGCGATGCTGGTCGGCCTGATCCTCGTGCCCGTGGTGAGCCTCTTCACGCGGAAGCCGGACGCGGCTGCCGTAGACGCCTGCTTCGTCGGCTTCGAAAAGACCGTGGAGGCGCAGATCAGCAAGTACCTCGGCAATTAAGCGCCGCCCCGCGCGCCGTCAGGCGCCGCGGACAAGACTTTGGACGAAACAAAAGGACCGCCGCGGATGCGGCGGTCCTTTCTTTCTGTTCTTTTGCCTTTCGGCAGGCGTTTTGCCGTGCCGGCGCTTAGAGGTTCTTGACCATGCGGGTCGCGATGGCGATGGCCTGCTCGCGGGTCGCCTGCGCGTAGCCGATGGCCTTCTCAGCCTCGGTCGTCGCCTTCGGCGCGAACTTGTTGTCTCCCACGCCGTTGATGATGCCCTTGGAGGCCATGAAGTACACGCTGTCCTTCGCCCAGCCGGAGATCATCGCGTCGTCCGCGAAGGCCGCGCCCTTCTGATAATCCAGCGTGAAGGAAGCGTCGTCCGCCAGCGTCCAGCCGTCCAGCGCGACCTTCTTGTAGACTCTGGTCAGCATGGTGGCGGCCTGCTCTCTGTTCAGGAGCGTGTTCGGCTCGAACTTCGTGGCGCTCACGCCGTTCGTGACGCCTACGTTGAAGGCCTTCAGCACTTCGGCGTCCGAAGTGTCCGTGAAGGGATTCGACGCGACGGGCTGCGCCTTCTCGCCGGAGAGCGCTTCATAGGCTCTGACGCTGACGGCGGCAAACTCCGCGCGGGTGATGGGCTTGGTCAGATCCGCGTTCTTCAGGCTGTCCGGGATGAGGCCCAGTCTGTCGGCCTCGGCCAGCTCATCCTGCGCCCACTGGGAGGCGTTGAAATCGACCTTTTCGTTGAGCGTCAGCTCGTTGGACCAATCGCTGTAACGAATATCGCCGTTCGCGTCCGCGCCGGTGTAGCGGGCAGAAGCCTTGACCGCGGAATCGACGTGGAGCTCGTCAAGGTACTCAGTCTCAAAGATCCCGTTCCAGGTGCCATCGGCACCCTGATCGTAATTCGGCGAGAAGCCCAATCCGGAGACCTCCGCTTCTTTCCCGTCGATGGAATACTGCAGCTCGATCCCGCCGATGTAGCCGGCCTGATTGTAGCCGAGCTCGTGGTTTTCATAATAATCGATGGCGTTCAGAACGTTCGCGGGCGTCTTTACCGTGACTTCCAGCCAGACGAAGCCGCTGCCGTCGTCATGGATCTCAAGATTTGAGATGACGGGCGGGGTCTTCAGGTCCGCCGCGCTCGGGGCCGTGGCCGCCATGACCGACGCGGGGATCATCGCAAAGATCAGCAGCAGTGCCAGCAGCACAGGAAAGAAAGCTTTTTTCATGTGGATCTACCTCCATAAAACTCTGCCTTAACGGATGCGCTCCTCCGGCCGGCACGTGGCCGGAACAGCCTTGCTGTTGAATCTATTATATGCGTTTTCGCTTTCCCGGCGCAACAGAAAAGGACGCTTATTTCGCTCTTTTTCGTTGCGTTCCGAAAGGCGGGAGGGGTACAATGGAAGCAGACCGGAGCCGCCCGGACGGCGGCAGAAAGGAAACGGAACATGAAACACTTGAAAACCCTTCTTCTGGCAGCGCTGCTGCTGCTTCTCATGCTCCCCGCCGCCGCCTTCGCGGCGCAGGACGTCACGGTGGACGTGAACGGGAGCGAGCTGAGCTTCGACCAGCCGCCCATCATCGAAAACGGCCGCACGCTGGTGCCGCTGCGGGCCATCTTTGAAGCGCTGGGCGCGGACGTGCAGTGGAACGGCGAGACCCGCACCGTAACGGCCTCCTGGAAGGACGGCAGCCTCTCCCTGCAGATCGGCAGCGACCGGATCTATATGGGAGACGGACGCGAGATCGTCATCGACGTTCCGGCGAAGATCCTGAACGGCCGCACGCTGGTGCCGGTCCGCGCGATCGCGGAGAGCATGGGCGCGCAGGTGGACTGGATCGCGGAGCGCCGCCACGTAGCCATCTCCACGTTTAAAACGATACAGGTGAAGAACGCCGCGGAGCTCGCCGCGGCCATCGGCAGCAACGTGCGGATCGAGCTCGCGCCGGGCACCTACGACCTGACCGAGTGGATCGACGCGGTGCGCGCCGGAAGCCTGAGCAACACGAATCCCGCCGTCTACATCGAGGAAGTCTTCGACGGTTACGAAGTGGAGATCTTCTTCGTGCACAACATGCAGATCTGCGGCAGCAAGACGGGCAAGAGCGAGATCGTGGTGCAGCCCCGCTACGCCGACGTCATCAGCCTGAACGGCTGCTCGGAGATCACGCTGCAGGATCTGACGCTGGGCCATACGCCGGAGCAGGGCAGCTGCGCCGGCGACGTGCTGAGCCTCTCCTTCTGCACTGATGTGGCCTGCTCGGGCCTGGATCTCTACGGCTGCGGCACCTACGGTCTGACGGCGTACAGCTCCCACACGGCCACCTTTGACGATTGCTGCATCCACGACTGCAGCTACGGCGTCATGGTGCTTTCGGACGCGAAGGACTTCGTCTTCCGGAACTGCGCCTTCCGCGACTGCAAAGAATACACCATGTTCGAGGTCATGAGC
>JAEELK010000113.1 GCA_016282655.1 Bacillota bacterium
GTCCGTCTCTTCCAGATAGTCCTCCAGCTGCTTCAGGCTCTTCAGGCCTTCCTCGGCCCAGCCCCGCAGGACGGCGCCCACGTAGGACGCGCTGTCCTTGCCGCGCTTTTCCTTGCAGTAGGCATAGGCATAAGCGATGAGCTCGGGCGGCTGCCCGTAGTCCTGCATCCAGCGCAGGATCTCCGCGGGCTCTTTTCCGCCCAGGACGCGTCCGGTGATCCGCTCCACGTCCGCGTAGAGCTTGCGCAGGCTTTCATCGGTCAGGAGACCGTTCTGCAGCGCTTCCGCGCCGGACTTCTTCCTGCGGCGGCCGCCGCCGAAGATCCCCTCGCGCAGCGGCAGGAACTCGACGTCGTAGTGCAGCGGGTCCGCCGGATCCGCCGGCAGCTTCCGCACCACGCCCTTCTCGTCCCAGTAGGACCAGGCTTTCATCACGTCTTCCACGGCCAGGTCCAGATCCCTGGCCAGGCCTTCGTTTTCGACGCAAAGGCCCAGCTCCGCGTGCATGAGTCCCAAAAGATAGACCTTCACGAAGTCGCCGGGCGCGCTTTTCAGATATTCGTTGATGAAGACGTTCTCCACCGCGGTGTCGTAGAGGAGATATTTGCTCGTCTTTCCCTTGCGGAGTTCCATGAAAGCTTCTTTCTACCCCTTGCGGGCGCTGTCCGCGAACTTGGTGTATTTTTCCAGCCAGGTCAGATCGATCTTGCCCACCGGGCCGTTCCGGTGCTTGGCCAGGTTGACCTCGCAGAGATTGCCCGCCTCGCTCTCTTTGTTGTAATAGCTGTCTCTGTACAGGAAGATGACCATGTCGGCGTCCTGCTCGATGGAGCCGGACTCGCGCAGATCCGAGAGCACCGGGCGGTGGTCCGTGCGCTGCTCCGGGCCGCGGGAGAGCTGCGAGAGCAGGAGGATGGGGCAGTCCATCTCTCTGGCCAGCTGCTTGAGGAAGCGGCAGATCGTGGTGATCTCCTGCTGGCGGTTGTCGCTGCGGCCCTCGTATCCCATGATCTGCAGATAGTCGATGATGATGAGATCCAGGCCTTTGTCCGCCTTGAGTCTGCGGCACTTGTTCTTGATCTCCATGACGTTGATGCCGGGGGTGTCGTCGATGAAGATCTCCGCCTGATAAAGCTTGTCCAGCGCGGGCTGGATCTTTTCCCAGTCCTCGCGCTCCAGGGCGCCCGTCTTCAGCTTCTGGCTGTCCACCCGCGCTTCCATGGCCAGCAGGCGCTGTCCGAGCTGGGTCTTGGGCATCTCCAGGCTGAAGATCATCACCTTGGCGCCGCCCTTGATGGCCGCGTTCTGCGCGATGTTCAGCGCGAGCGCGGTCTTGCCCATGGAGGGCCGGGCCGCGAGGATGATGAGGTCCGAGCGCTGCAGGCCGGAGGTCTGCTTGTCCAGGTCGATGAAGCCGGTCGTGACGCCGGTGAGCCCGCCGGGGTTCTTGGCGGCCGCGTCGATCAGCTGCAGGTTTTCATAGAGGACGTCCTTCAGCGGCGCGTACTCGCGGGTCTGGCGGCTCTGGGCGATCTCAAAGATGCGCCCTTCCGCGAACTCCAGCGCTTCGCGGGCGTCCGTCTGATCCTGATAGCCCCGCTTCTCGATCTCGCTCGCCGCGGAGATGAGGCTGCGGAGCATGGCCTTTTCGGCCACGATCCTGGCATAGGGCGCCGCGTTGGAGGTGACGGGAACGTCCGCGGAAAGGCGGCCGATGTATCCGGCCCCGCCCACCATGTCCAGGCGGTTGCGCTTCTTCAGCTCCTCGCTGACGGTCACGATGTCCACCGGCTCGCTGCGCTGGGCCAGCGCGCGCACCGCCTCGAAGATCTCCTTGTGCTTCTCCTGATAGAAGTCCTGCGGACGCAGGATCTCCAGCACCTCAAACAGCGCGTCTTTGTCCAGGAGCACCGCGCCCAGGACCGAAGCTTCCGCTTCGTCGCTGTGCGGCTGCTGCCGTTCGATTCTCTCTTCGTTCATAGCTCAGTTCTTTCCTGCGGCCCGCGGGGCGCCTTGCCGCGCCCGGAGCCGCCCTGTCTTTGCGCGGTCTATCCTTCCACGGTCACGTGGAGCTTTCCGGAAATGCCCTCGAAGAGCCGGATCTCCACGTCGTACTCGCCCACGCTTTTGAGGGGGCTGTCCAGCACGAATTTCTTGCGGTCGATCTCCACCTGATGCTGCGCCTTCAGGGCTTCGGAGAGGTCCTTCGCGGTGATGGAGCCGAAGAGTTTTCCGTTTTCGCCGGCCTTGCCCGCGATCTTCACCGGCAGCTCGCCCAGGCGCTTTGCCAGCTCCTGTGCGCTCTCCTGGTCCTGCTTCCGCTTGGCCAGATACTGCGCCTTTTTATGCTCCAGGTCGCGCAGGTTGGCCTCGGTGGCCTCTTTGGCGAGCCCCTTGGGGAGGAGCAGGTTGCGGGCATAGCCGTCGCTGACCTTGACCACGTCGCCGGCCTTGCCGCTGCCCTTCACATCTTGTAAGAGAATGACTTTCATCTTGGTTCTTCCTTTCTGGCGCTAAAGCGTCGCCGCCAGGCTGCGGACCCGGTCGAGGGCCTCCTGCAGGGGGCATTCCAGCTGCGCGCCCGCCATGCTGAGATGGCCGCCGCCGCCGAGCTCTTCCATGGCCAGCTGCACGTTGATCTGCCCCAGGCTCCTGGCGCTCACGGCCACGCGGCCTTCTTCGGTCTGCCCCAGCACGATGCTTGCCTTAACGCCCGCGATATCGAGCAGGGCGTCCGCGGCGAGGGCCGCATAGAGCTGCATCTGCGGGTCGATCGTATCGTAATAAGAGACTGCCACGCCGTTGGGCAGCAGTTCCGCGCGGCAGACGGCCGCGCTGCGCGCCTGATAGACGTCCATGTCGAGCTGCAGGAAGGCCCTGACCTCGGACATGTCCGCGCCGTTGCGCTTGAGCCAGGAGGCCGCCTCGAAGGTGCGGGCGCCGGCCTTCACGGAGAAGCCCTTCGTATCGATGTAGATGCCTGCCAGCAGGGCCTCGGCCTCCAGCTTCTCCAGCGGGCGCTTGCTGTCCCCCATGTACTGGAGGATCTCCACCACCAGTTCGGAGGTGGAGGAGGCGTACGATTCCATATAGCTCAGGGTGGCGTAGTCGATGCAGTCTTCCGCGCGGCGGTGATGGTCGATGAGCATGATGTTGTCCGTCATGGCCAGCAGCTCTTTGCCTTCCAGCAGCACCGGCCGGTGGGCGTCCACGACGATCAGCAGCGTCTTCTCGCTCATGGCTGCCTTGGCCTGCTCCGGCAGCACGAAGTGGTACTGCCCGCTCTCCTCCGCGGCCTGATAGAAGCGCTCCATGCTGTTCTCATAGTCGCCGCGGACGATGAGGGTCTCCTTGCCGCAGCGCGCCGCGGCGCGATGCAGTCCCATGGCCGCGCCGAAGCAGTCCGGATCCGGCATGCGGTGTCCCATGACGACGACCTTGTCCGCCCGGTCGATCATCTGGCGCAGCGCGTGCGCCATGATGCGGGAACGGCCCTTGTTGCGGCGCTCCACGCTCTGCAGCTGGCCGCCGTAGTAATCGATGCGCTCCGGGCTCTTCACCACCGCCTGATCGCCGCCGCGGCCGAGGGCGAGCTCCAGCGCGTCCAGCGCGTACTGGTCCAGCTGGCTCAGGGTCTGTCGTCCGCAGCCGACTCCGATGGAGAGCGAGGTGGGGAAGTCCGCCTCCGTCTCGATGGAGCGGATCTCGCCCAGGATGGGGAAGCGGGTGTTGACGAGCTTCGTCAGGTTCTTCTGCTGGAGCATCACGCAGTACTGGCTGCTGCTGACGCGCGCCGCGGTGCCTTCGTACTGGCTGACCCACTGGCGGATGCTCTTTTCGAGCTGCAGCATGAGCACGCCGCGGTTCTCTTCCGAAGCGCTGCCCATGAGCTCGTCGTAGTTGTCCACGTTGACGTAGGCCACGCAGAGCGCCGCGTCTTCATACTGCTGGCGCAGTTTTTCCAGTTCGCTGCATTCCTGCCAGTAGAGCATGCTGACGCCCCGCTCCTTCTCTTCGATCTCCACGCGGCTGACCAGGAAGCTCCGGTCTTTGCGCTGGACCCGCAGCGGGTTCTTCTCGGCAAAGTCCGCCGTGCGCACGCCGGCCAGCTGCATGAGGTTGGAACGGAACATCTCCGCCTTTTCGTAGATGCCGATGAACTTGTCGTTGCACCAGAGCAGATTGTCTTCCTCGTCCACCATGCAGAGCGGCAGCGGGTGCTGCTCCAAAAAGCGGCGGAAGGCAAGCTCCATGCTCTCCGTGATGTTCTCGCTGTAGGCCGCGAGCTCGCGTTCCTGTTTGAGGAAGACGAATTTGCTCAGCAGAAAAAGCCCCAGCGTGATCAGCGCTGCGGCCAGGCCCGCGTAAAGATTGAAAAAGAGCAGAGCAAGCGTGAACAGTGCCATGAGCAGCACGATCACCTTGAGATATCGATCGAAAAAGCCGCTGAACAGCTTGTTTCCCATATGGTCTCCTCTTGCTTTCCGGGATCACGGGAAAAAAAGAGCCTCTGCACTGCAGAAACTCTTTTTCTTGCTACTTAGTCCGCCGTGTAGGGCAGAAGGGCGACGATGCGCGCGCGCTTGATGGCCGTGGTGACCTCTCTCTGGTGGATGGCGCAGGTGCCGGTGATCCGCTTGGGGAGGATCTTGCCTCTGTCCGTTACGTATTTCCGCAGTTTTTCCACATCTTTGTAATCGATGCGTTCCGTCTTGTCCGCGCAGAACTGGCATACTTTCTTTCTTCTCATGCCGCCGCGTCTTTGCTTATTCTCAACCATGATCCAATTCCTCCTGAATGGCCGGTCTTGCCGGCTCTAAAACGGGATGTCGTCGTCGTCCTCCAGGGCCTGGAAGCCCTCCGGCACGCCGTCGTTCGCGCGGGGCGCGTTCGAATAGCCTTCGTTCCGGCCCGGCGCGGCGCCGCGGCCCTCTTCTTTGGGTCCGACGAACTCGACGCGATCCGCGACCACGTCCCTGGTGTACACGGTCTGACCGTCCTTGTTCTGATAACTGCCGGTCTGGATCCGCCCCTGCAGCGCCATCAGCTTTCCTTTATAGAAATAGCGCTCTACGAACTCGGCCTGCTTGCCGAAGGCGACGCAGCGGATGAAATCCGCGCCGCGCTCTTCGCCGCTGCGGGCGAAGGAGCGGTCCACCGCGAGGGTGAAGCTGGCTACCGCGTTCTGGTTGGCGGAATATCTGACTTCCGGATCTCTTGCGAGACGTCCGATAAGAACGACAGAATTCATGCTTTTCTCCTATTTCTCGTCCAGATTGACGATCAGATGACGAATGATGTTCTCAGAGATCTTCATTCTGCGATCCAGCTCCTTCGGAAGCGTCGGCGCGGCCGTGAATTCGATCACGACATAGTAGCCGTCGTTCTTCTTCTGGATGGGGTAAGCCATTTTGCGGGCGCCCCAGACATCGACCTTGCTCACTTCGCCTTCGGCGGAAATGATCTCCTTGACCGTCTCGATGACCGCCTCTTTCTTGGCGTCCTCGAGGTCAATGTCGATGATGAACATGACTTCGTACTTGTTCAATGTTTTCACCTCCCTATGGACTGTATGGCCCTGTTTTTCTCAGGGCAGAGAGCTGCGTCCGCCGCGCAGCGGACATTGCAAGCCTTATTAGTATATCACAAGCCGCCTGCTTTGCAAGAATTTTTTTCTGCGCGCGCCGCGCGGCCCCGCGCCTCTCCTGCGGGCAGGGCCTCGGCGCCCGCTTACCAGAGCTTCTCCGGATAGAGGCCGCTCTTCTGCAGCCCCGCGATGGCGGCCTGTACGGCGGCCAGATCTTCCTGATAGGTGACGCCGTACCAGCGGTCCGCGGAGGGAAGCACCCGCACCTCCGCTTTTCCGGCCTGCAGCAGCTCGTTGACCGCAAAGGGCAGGTGGAACTCGCCCTTCAAGGGGTTTTCGGCGGCGATGCGCGAGAGCGTGGCGGGGAAGAGCCGCGCCAGGGCGTCCATGAGGCCGTGGCTGAAGCCCCAGCAGTTCATGGAGACCAGGCTCTCCTCCGGCACGGGATGCCAGCTCGCGCCGTCGTCCTCCGTATAGCAGATGCTGCCGTCCGGGCGCCTTGCCACCTTGGTGCGCTCCACGATGGTGCAGAGGCGCCCGTCCTCCACGGTGCAGATGCCGCGGGAGACGTGGCCATGCTCCGTGACGGTGTTCTTCAGATAATACGCCACCATGGCGAATGGGAGCAGCGCGCCCTCCCGCTCCTCCGCCTCCGAAAGGAAGCGGTAGAGCTGGCGGAAGCAGTCCGGCCCGTAATAATCGTCCGCGTTGATGACCATGAAGGGCCCGTCCACGTAGGGCGCGGCGCAGAGCACCGCGTGGCCCGTGCCCCAGGGCTTCTGCCTGCCCTCCGGAACGGAAAATCCCTCCGGCAGCATCTCCAGGCGCTGAATGGCCAGATCCACCTTCATGTCCTCCGGCAGATGCGCGCAGATCATCTCCGTAAAGGGCTGGCGCAGCGCTTCCGTGATGATGAACACGATGTGCCGGAAGCCTGCGCGGCGGGCGTCGAAGAGCGAGAAATCGAGGATGGGCTCTCCCGCTATGCCGACGGGCGCGACCTGCTTCAGTCCTCCGAAGCGGCTGCCCATGCCGGCCGCCATGATGATCAGTGTGGGTTCCTTCACGTGCTTCAGCCTCCTTAAATGCGGTTTTTGCCTTAACAGAAAAAGTATACCATGGTATACTCCTTGTGAAACAAAACTTTTTCCGAGGTTCGGCATGAAAATTCGTACCATGATGACCGCCCTCTGGCTGGGCGCATATCTGAAGAAGCTCGAACCGCTGCGCAAGGAGGTCTTTCGCCTGCGCCGCGCGGGAGACGCGGAAGGCGAACGAAAGGTGCTCGCGCAGCTCGTCGACACCTGGAGCAGCGCCGTTCTGGAGCACCTTCGGATCGATCACCGCCCGCAATACGAAGCCCCTATCCCGGAGGGACCCGTCGTCTTCGTGGCCAACCACCAGAGCTTCCTGGACATCCCCGTCATCGGCGCCACGCTCCGCGGCCATCAGACCGGCTTCATCGCCAAGAGCGATCTGAAAAAGGTCCCGCTCTACGGCCAGTGGATCGCGGACATCCGCAGTCTCTATCTGGAGCGCGAGGACAGCCGGGAGGCGCTTCTGGTCATGAAGGAGGGCATCGCCCTGCTGGAGCAGGGCTTTTCTCTGACCCTCTTCCCCGAGGGGACCCGGGGCGAGGGGCCCGAGATGAACGAATTCAAGTACGGCAGCTTCCGCCTGGCCTTCAAGCCCGGCGTTCCCATCGTGCCCATCACGGTCTGCGGCAGCTACTACGGCTACGAGGCGCAGATGGAGCCCCGCCCGGTGCGCGTGGACGTCTTCGTCCACAAGGCCGTGCCCACCGCCGGCCTCAGCAAGGCGGAGCAGAAGGAAACAGAGCGGGCCGTGGAGGCCTGCATCCGCGCGAAGCTGGAGGAACTGCAGCGCGCGCGGCAGGAATAAAGAAAGGATCTTTCGCACAATGTCCATTCTCGTCACCGGCGGCGCCGGCTTTATCGGAAGCCATACCTGCGTGGAGCTGCTCCAGGCGGGCCACTCCATCGTGGTGGTGGACAATCTCTGCAACAGCAGCGCCCTGGCGGTGCAGCAGGTCCGCGCCCTCTGCGGCAAAGACTTCCCCGCGTATTTCTTCGATCTGCGCGAAAAGGACAATCTGCGCAGGCTCTTCCGGGAGGAGGAGATCGAAGCCGTCATCCATTTCGCCGGCCTGAAGGCCGTGGGCGAATCCGTCGTCCGGCCCCTTCTTTACTACGACAACAACCTGAACTCCACCCTCTGCCTGTTGGAGGCCATGGGGGAAGCCGGCGTAAAGCAGCTGGTCTTCAGCTCTTCCGCCACGGTCTACGGCCTTTCCGACAAGCTGCCCCTGACCGAGGAGGCCCCGCTCTCCGCGCTGAATCCGTACGGGCGCACGAAACTCATGATCGAGGAGATCCTGGGCGACCTCTGCGCCGCGGACCCGGACTGGTGCTGCACACTGCTGCGCTACTTCAATCCGGTGGGCGCCCACGAGAGCGGCGATCTGGGCGAAGACCCCCTCGGCGAGCCCAACAACCTGATGCCCTACATCGCGCAGGTCGCGGTGGGCCGGCGGCCCTTCCTGCGGGTCTTCGGAGACGATTACCCCACGCCCGACGGGAGCGGCGTCCGCGACTACATCCACATCACGGACCTGGCCAAAGGACATCTGGCCGCCCTGCGCGGCCTGGCAGAGCGCAAGGGCTGCCACGCCTACAACCTCGGGACCGGCCGGGGCTACAGCGTGCTGGAGGTCCTCCATGCCTTCGAGGCGGCCTGCGGCCATCCCATCCCCTACGAGATCTGCCCGAGACGGCCCGGCGACAGCGCCGCCTCCTACGCGGACCCTTCCAAGGCGCAGAAGGAGCTGGGCTGGAAGGCGGAGCTTGGGCTCAAGGAGATCTGCGAGAGCGCCTGGCGCTGGCAGCAGAAGCA
>JAEELK010000114.1 GCA_016282655.1 Bacillota bacterium
ATGAAGCGCTCCACGGCTTCCGCCACGCCCTCGGAAGAAGCCCTGCTGCAGACGTAGTCCGCCTGCGCCTTCAGGGCCGGGGCCGCGTTGGCCACCGCCACGCCGACCCCCGCGGCCCGCAGCATGGCGCTGTCGTTGCCGTGGTCGCCGCAGGCCATGGCCTCCGAGGCGGAAAAGCCGAGCGAGCCGCAGAGCAGCTCCAGCGCGTTGCCCTTGTCCACGCCCGCCGGGCCGATGTCCAGCAGGAAATCGTCGGAGCAGGAGGGCTCTATCTCGTTTCCGAACTGCGCCCGCAGACGCGCCATCGTTTCCGCCATCCGCTCCGCCGGCACCTCCAGGAGGGCCTTATAGGAACGCTCCGGCATCCGCTCCGCAAAGCTGCCGATCTCCCGGAACTTCGTTCCGGTGCGGTCCGGGCCCTGCCGGCAGGACGCGCTCTGATCTTCCACCAGCACGCCTTCGTCCTCGTAGAGCTGAAAGAAAAGGCCCTCCTTCCGGGCAAAGCCGTAGAGGGCTTCGAGGATCGGGCGTTCCAGATAGGCGCAGCGGAGCAGCGTGCCGTCCGCGCGCCGCACCACGGAGCCGTTGCAGCAGATGAGATGGCAGCCCGGCCCGATCTGTGCTGCGTACTGCGCCGCGACCGCCGGCACGCGGCCGGTGGCCAGCGTCACGTGGATGCCGCGCTGCAGGCACTGCCGCAGCGCGGCGAGCGCCGCGGGCGCGATCTCTTTCTCCTGGTTCAGGAGCGTGTTGTCCAGGTCTGTGGCGATGAGCCGAAGCATGCGTTCTGTCCTTTACTGTCGGTCGAAATATTTCTTGCCGGAGCTCGGCAGAAAGTAGGTGCGGATGTAGCCGTCTTTGGAAAGGACCACGAACTCGTTGCTCTCCTCCAGATAGTAGACTCCGTCTCCATCCTCCGCTTCGGTCTTATAGAGCGCCGCAGGGTCGTTGATGACGGCGCTCGCCGCGGCTTCGTACTCCTCGGCGGAAGCAAAGCCCATCTCGATCCCATGCTTTTCGTAGTGCTGCTGCAGCAGTTTGTTGCTTCGGAAACAGTAGGACGTCGCCTCCGCAGCAGGCGCGCCGGCGTCCGGGGCCGTGCCGCCGGAAGCTACGGTCGCGCCGCTCACGGCAGCCTGCTCCGCGTCATCTTTGCCGTCCACCACGACTTTCGTGGGACCGTCCGCCCCGCCGATGACGCCGCTCCCGCTCCCGCCGCAGGCGCAGAGGGAGAGCGCGAGCAGCAGGATCAGCAGCAGCGCCGCAATGCGTCGTTTCATGGTCTAATTCCTTTCATAGGCCGCTCTGGCCTCGTTCAGGCTCATCCGGTTCGCGCCGCCCGCCAGATCCGGGTCGCGCGCCTGCAGGGGGTCGTCCTCCCAGCCGCAGAAGGGGCAGATCTCGTACTGCCCGGGCTCCGCGAAGGCCGGACCGCCGCAGACCGGGCAGGGCTCCAGCGCTTCCAGCAGAAAGCTCACCGGGCGGAAGCCGTCGTTGCAGCTGATCAGCGCGGAGTGCTCGTTCTTCATCCAGCCGTCATAGAAGTTGCCTCCGCCGGCCGCCAGCGTCTCCGCGAACGGGCGCATGCTCTCCCAGGCGCTCTCGCAGAGGCCTTCCGGCTTTCTTCCCTCCTCGGAAAGAAAGACCTGTCCTTCCTCCACCGTGCAGCTGTGCTCTATGGGGTTCTCATACCGTTCCATCAGATCCGGGTAGGCTGCCTTGCGCAGCACGGTGATCCTGACGCTCTTCATCTCTGTGGATCTCCTATTCCTCTTCCACCGGGGCGCTGCCGTCCGCGATCATCTCCAGCATGATGGGGACGATCTCCGGATCGAACTGCGTGCCGGCGCCTTTTTCCAGTTCGCTCGTGATCTTTTCCGTGGTGAGGCCAGGCCGGTAGCAGCGGGAGCTCTGCATGGCGTCGTAGCTGTCCGCCACGCCGATGATGCGGGCGACGAGCGGGATGTCCAGGCCGCCGCGCCCCTCCCCGTAGCCGCTGCCGTCGTAGCGTTCGTGGTGGAACCTGGCGCCGTCCGCGATCTCGTCCAGGGCGCGGAAATCCTTCAGGATCTCGCCGCCGCGGACCGGATGCTGCTGGATGACCGAGCGCTCCTCCGGCGTGAGAGGGCCTTTTTTGTTCAGGATGCTGTCCGGCACGCCGATCTTGCCGATGTCGTGCATCATGCCGATGTAATAGATCCGCTGCTGCTCTTCGGGACTGAAGCCCATGCGCCTCGCGATCTCGCGCGAATAGACGGCCACCCGGCTGGAATGGCCCCGCGTGTATTCGTCCTTGGCATCGATGGTCCTGGCGACGGTGTGGAGCGCCTGCTCGGTGATGTCCTGCAGCTCCTGCGCGTGCTTCTGTACCCGCTTCAGACGGTAGCGGGTGCCCAGGAAAACGATGCCCGCGGTCCCCGCGATCAGCGCCGCGGCGAGCAGGAACCAGAACAGCGGGTATTCGCTGAGCTTTTTGGCCTTGTTGATCCGCATCGTCAGCGTCTTGGAGTCCTCCCCGCTGAGCGGATCGATCACCCGCACGGAAAGGCTGTACTCGCCGCCCGGCAGGTTCGTGTAGCTGACCTTGGCATATTTGTCGTTGACGATCGTCTCGGCCTCGTCGAAGCCCTGCAGCTGATAGGCCAGCTGCACTTCCCGGGTGTCCGTGAAGAGCAGCGCCGCCATGTCGATGGTGACGCGGCGCGCCCCGCTGTCCAGTTCCAGAGAGACCGGGTGCGGATAGAAATCGTCGTCGACCGTGATGCTGTTGACGATCCCGCGGGGGATCGGTATGTCGTTCGACTTGAAATAGAAGCTGCTGACGCCGTTGCGGGTCGGCAGATAGAGCGTTCCGTCCTCGTCGAGATAGCACCAGGTGTTCGCGCTGAGCGAACCGCTGAGACCGCATTCCTGGCCGTAGGTCGGCGTATAGACGATCTCTCCCGCCAGGGTGCCCGCCTTGTCCGCGGAGAGGATGCCGGCGTCCTGCAGGATCCAGATGCGTCCGTCTCTGTCGTACAGATTGTACACGCTGCCGGGGTTCTTCTGAAGGTTGTCCAGGAGCCGGAAGGCCCCGTTCTCATAGTGATAGACCTCGCTGCCGCCGCAGACGAAGTAGCTGCCGTTCCGCTGGCTGTCCTCTGTCAGGCGCAGCACGACGCCCTCCCGCAGCCCCTCGTTGAAGCCGTGCTCGATGAGCGCGCCGTCCTTCAGTTCATAGACGCCGCTGCCGTCGCTGCCGACCAGGACGCTGCCGTCGGAAAGCTCCAGCGCGCAGAGCACGGAGCTGTTGCTCATGCCGGCCTCGCTGCCGTAGCGCTCCACGATCTCGTCGCCGGAAACGATGGCGAAGCCGAGCTGGTTGCCGATCAGAACGCGGCCGTCGGAAAGGCCGTAGACCACGCGGGTCGTGTTGCTCTGCAGACCGTGTTCTTCGTCGAAGGCCGTCAGTTTGCCGCTCTTCGGCTCATAGCGCATGGCGCCGGCATAGGTGGCGAACCAGACGTTGCCGTTCACATCGGAGGTGATGTTGCGGACCCGGATGCCCGCGAGCGCGTCCACGAGAGGCGTCTGCAGCGCGTTCCAGTCTTCGTCGTAGAGCAGCACGCCGCTGTCCGTGGCGAGATAGAAGCGCCCGCCTTCTTTGTGGACGGCGTTCAGGAAAACGCCGGAAAGGCCCGTCTGTTCGTTATAAGTGTTGAAGCAGCCTCCGGTATAGCGGATCAGGCCGTAGTTGGAGGAGGCGATCCAGAAATTGTTTTCGTAGTCCAGCTCCGCCCAGTTCGCGCTCAGCGCGTCCGCGCTGTGATCGATGCGGTGCAGCCCGCTCTTTTCCTCCAGCACGCCGAAGCCGTTCAGGCCGCTGACGAGGTCGACGCCGGCGGCCGCCTTGATCTGGTTGATGCTGCCCAGCCTGCTGCAGTCGAAGCGCGCGCTGACCGTCGTGCCGCTGCCGGAGAGGCTCAGGCGAAGGATCTCTCCTTCCGAAGAGCCGATCAGGATGGCGCCGTCTTCGCTCGTGGCCAGGGCGGTGCAGCGGCCATGCTCCAGAAATTCCGCGCTCGTGTATTTGACGCTGAAGGCGCCGTTTTCGATGACGTGGATGTCTCCGGAGCTCGTGCAGGTCCAGATCCGTCCGCGGCCGTCGCAGATGATGCTGTAGAACTGCTCGTTCTCCTCTGCCGGCAGCTGGATCGGCAGCAGCGCGCCGTCCACGATCTTCGCGACGCCGGAGCCGGAAGCCAGATAGATGGCGCCGTCCTTGCCTTCCGCAAAGGAGCGGACGCTCAGATAGCTGTGATCGGCCGGCCCTTCGATGGGCGTGAAGACGTCGTTCTCCATCATGACGGCGCCCTTGTCGTTGGTGCCGATGAAGAGCCGTCCCTTGGAATCCTCAAAGAGGCTGCGCACCGTAGAAGCGCCCATCTCGTTGTTGAAGCTCAGGAAGTTGGTGCCGTCGTAGCGGATCAGACCGCCGTAGCTGCCGATCCAAAGGTAGCCGCGGGAATCCTGCAGCACGGTGTTCGCCTCGCCCGTGGGCAGGCCTTCGTCCTCAGCGTATCGCGTTGCGACATAAGCATACTCGGAAAGCACGTCCGACGCGGCGGCAGGCAGAGTCTGGCCGAGCAGCAGTATGATCAGGAGCAGTGCGAGCATGGATTTGCGCAGCATGGAAAGGTTCTCCTTATAAAACATGGGATCGGAGAGGATCCGGCTTTCGATCGGTCCAGAGCACGGCAGCACCGTCTGAACGAACGATCTTGAGTATTATACACCTTTGAAAGGCTTCTGACAAAGTGATTCTGGGCCTTCCGGCGCCGTGACGCGGAAGCGGAGCTCCGCGGCCGCGGGGCTCTCCTGCCCTTTCCGGTCGAAGCACTGCAGGCGCAGCCGGAAGCTGCGGCCGGCCCAATCCTCCCGCAGGCGGATGATGTTGTAGAACTCGAAGACCGAGCCGCCCAGGGAGCGCCCGCCCTCCAGGCGTTCCAGGCCCGGCCTGCGTTCAAACAGAATAGTCTCCGCTCCGTCCGTGAGCGTGTAGCGCAGCAGGGCCGGCGCGTTCCCCATCTCATAGACGTTCTCCGGCAGCAGCCGGAAATCCGCCGGGTCCATCTGCCAGGGCTTCAGGACGCCCATGAAAGCCACGTCCGCGCCGGCCGGCAGCGTCAGGGCATCCAGATCCGTGAAGCTCTCCAGGACGCCGCTCTCCTCCACGGAAAAGCGCCCCTCTTCCGCGCCGGGCGCGCAGAGGTCCGCGCGGCAGAAGGCGGCGTATTCGCCGGGCGGGAATTCCAGGATCCGCCCCGCCCGTTCCCGGGGCGTCCCGGCTCCGACCGCGGCTTCTCCGATGTCGTAATGATAGGCCGTAAAGCGCGCCGGGTCTCCCACGGCGCCCCGGCTCTGCAGATAGCCCAGCTCCGTCTCGTACGAGGTGCTGTGCTCGTCCGTCAGATAGACGAACATATGCACCCTGGCCGTCTCAAAGAGCGCCAGATCGTTGGCCCGGTACATGGGGAGCAGGCCCATGTGATAGAGCCAGACGCCCAGATAGGGATCCAGATAGCCCGGCAGCGGATCGCTGATGATGGCCAGGCCCCGCTCTCCGCACCAGCGGAGCATCCGCTCCTTGTGCGCCGTCGGATTGAAGCGGCAGATGATCTGGTCCTTCCGCCGGCCGATCCGGATCGCCTTCTCCGCGCTGCCGAGGATCTCTCCGCCCCGGGAAAGCGTCACGCAGATGCGGTAATCGGCCTCCGGCAGCAGTTCATAGGGGCTGCCGTCATCCTGCAGAAAGCCCATGCCGTCGTCCGCCGCCGCGCCGTGCGCGCGGTCCGAAGCGCTGATCACGATGGCCTTAAAGCCTTCCTGAGAGAAGAAACACTTGATGCTGCCGCGCCGCAGGCTCTCCTCCGGGCGCGCGGGATCCTCCACGACCAGCGGCGGGAAGCCGAAGTCCGCCAGCCTTGCGCGGCCGGGGTCCATCTCCTCCGGATAGGCCGTCAAAGCCGGGTGATAGAGCAATGCGGCCGCCCGGGGACGGCTGCTTCCGACCCTGCGCAGCTCGCGGCCCGCGGCGTCCAGCAGACGGACGCAGAGCGAGGCGTCCTGCGGGAGCTCTCCGGACAAAGAAAAACCGCCCTCCACGGCAAAGGAGCGCCGGTATTCCACAAAGCCCGGATCCCCGGACGGATAGCGGATCTCGATCCCGACCATTTGCGCTCCTTACTCGTCGCCGCGGGGCAGCACGATGCAGTCATAACGGATGGCCTTGCCGCAGACGGAATAGTCCGGCCTGCGTCCGGCCAGATACGCGCCCTTCTCGGGGCGCTTGATGACGATCTTCCGCGGCGCGGCCGCGAGCGCTGCTTCCAGCAGCGCTTCCTCGTCCGCGCAGGGGGCTTCCAGCTGCTGGAGGAGCTGGAATTTCTTCTTGATGAGCCCGCTCTTGCGCCGCGCCGGGAACATGGGATCCAGCAGGACCAGATCCGGCGCCTCCCGCATGGCGCGGAGCGCCGGGATGCTGTCCTCCTCGAAAAGGCGCATCCGGGCGCAGAGCGGCGCGAGCTCCGGCAGAGCGGCCGCGCGCACCAGCGCGTCGCGCAGCAGGGCGGCGATGCGGGGATCGCGCTCGTACAGATCGACGGAAAAGCCGGCCGCCGCGAGGAGCATGGCGTCTTCGCCCAGGCCGGCGGTGGCGTCCAC
>JAEELK010000013.1 GCA_016282655.1 Bacillota bacterium
AGCGTGTTCCTGAAAAAGCTGGTCACGCAGCTGAGACTCGGCATCCCCGCCTTTTTGATCATCATGCTGCTCTGCTATCTCTATCTGATGGCGCTGAAGCGCGGCTACTGCAAAAAGGTGGAGACCGAAAACGACCAGATGGCCTCCGAAAAGCTGATCCGCGGCACCGCGCTCACCATCAGCGGCACCTTCGCCCTCATCGCGACCGTCAGCATCGTCTCCCGGCTCTGGTTCCAGATCCTTCAGTTCATGCACAGCACGGACTTCTCGCTGGCGGATCCCATCTTCCACCAGGACGTCTCCTTCTACATCTTTAAGCTGGAGTTCCTGAGCCAGCTGAACGGACTGCTCATCGGCATCGTCATCGCCTTCATCGCGGTCACGCTGCTCTTCTACATGCTGCTCCTCTCCTTCCGGCCGCCCCGGATCTTCGAGGAAGTGGGCCCGGTGGACGAAGATCCCTACGAGACCTACAACAGCTACAATTACGACAACGAAAACGGCCCGCGGATCATGGGGCTGGGCGGTCTTTTCGCCAAGTTCTTCCGCGAGAGCGGCATCAGCGATCCGCCGCCGCGCCGCCCGCGTGCCCGCAAGCAGCTGGACAAAAGCAATCTGCAGCAGCTGCTGGGGATCGCCGGCAAGCAGCTGACGGCGCTCGGCATCCTCTTCTTCCTGATGATCGCCATCCACTTCTGGATCCGCCAGTACAGCCTCCTCTACACCGGCAGCTCCGGCGTGGTCTACGGCGCGGGCTTCACGGACATCAACGTGACGCTCTGGGTCTACCGCATCATCATGGCGCTCTCCGTGATCTCCGCCATCACCTTCGCGCTGGGGATCAACCGCCGGAAGTGGAAGACCGCCATCATCGTGCCGATCGTCATGATCGTCATCAGCCTCCTGGGCGGCTTTGCGGCCTCCCTGGTCCAGAGCCTCGTGGTCTCCCCGGACGAACTGAGCAAGGAATCCGCTTACCTCGACAACAACATCACCTTCACCCGCTACGCCTACGACCTGCAGGACATCGAGGTGCGGAACTTCGCGGCCTCCGCGAACCTCAGCGCCGCGGACATCCTCAACAACATGGAGACCATCTCCAACATCCGCATCAACGACTTCGACCCCGCGCTGAAGTTCTACAACCAGACGCAGAGCATCCGACTCTACTACCTCTTCAAGGACGTCGACGTGGACCGCTACATGGTCAACGGCGAATACACGCAGGTCTTCCTCTCCGCGCGTGAGATCGACGAGACCAAGACCACCAGCCAGTGGCTCTCCAAGCATTTGAAGTACACCCACGGCTACGGCATCACCCTCTCCCGCGTGGACAAGATCACGGACAGCGGCCAGCCCGACATGCTGATCGACAGCATCCCGCCGGTCTCCGACGTGGAAGAGATCAGCATCACGCGGCCGGAGATCTACTACGGCGAATCCACCTTCGACTACGTCATCACCAACACCAACGAAGAGGAATTCGACTATCCGAGCGGCGACAACAACATCTACACCACCTACGCCGGCACGGGCGGCATCCATCTGACCCCGCTGAACCGCCTGCTCTTCGCCATCCAGGAGCACAACATCAAGATCCTGGTCTCCACCAACATCCGGAGCAGCTCCAAGATCCTGATCCACCGCAACGTGGAAGACCGCATCCAGACCATCGCGCCCTTCCTGGCCTACGAGAACGATCCCTACATCGTCACCGTGGACGGCGGGCTCTACTGGATCGTGGACGCCTACACCACCAGCAGCTACTATCCGTACTCCGAGCCTTATGCCCGCGGCACGGACATCAACTACATCCGCAACTCCATCAAGGTGGTCGTGGACGCCTACAACGGCAGCACGGACTTCTACATCGTGGACAAGGACGATCCCATCGCCGCCACCCTGCAGAAGATCTATCCCAAGCTCTTCAAGGATCTGGAGCAGATGCCCGCGTCGCTGCAGGCGCACCTGCGCTATCCCAACAGCCTCTTCAGCGTGCAGGCGAGCGTGTACAGCAAGTACCACATGACCGACGTCAACATCTTCTATCAGAACGAAGATGCCTGGAGCGTCGCCACCGAGATCTACGGGCAGGAAGAGACCGCCATGGTCCCCACCTACTACATCCTGCAGCTGCCCGGCGAGAGCAAGGCGGAGTTCATCAGCTCCATCCCCTACACGCCCTCCGGCAAGTACAATCTCACCGGTCTGCTCGTGGCCCGCAACGACGGCGCGCACTACGGCGACATCATCCTCTACCAGATGCCCAAGAACCGCATCATCTACGGCCCGAGGCAGATCGAAGCGCAGATCGACCAGGACACCAAGATCGCGCAGGACTTCACGCTCTGGAACTCCGCAGGCTCCACCTACACCCGCGGCAACATGTTCGTGATCCCCATCGAGGATTCTCTGATCTACGTCGAGCCGGTCTATCTGGAGTCCGCCAACAGCAGCTTGCCCGAAGTGAAGCGGATCATCCTCTACTACAACGAGCGCATCGCCTATGCCGACACGCTGGCCGGCGCGCTGGAGAGCATGTTCGGCGCCGAGGCGGGCGCGCTGCTCAGAGACAGCAACGCCGACGTCAGCGAGATCCTGAACGGCTCCGGCGAGAGCGGCGAAGGCGGCCAGAGCGGCCAGAGCGGCGAGACCATCGTCGTGAGCGCGACCGTGGCAGAGCTGGCGCAGAAGGCGCAGGACGCCTACAACAACGCCGTCGCCGCGCAGCAGAGAGGCGACTGGGCCTCCTACGGCCGCTATCTGACGCAGCTGGAAGGCTATCTGGACCAGCTCGTGCAGCTGGAGGGCGCCGGCGAAGAAGAAGTCTCGCCCGCGGACGCGGAGGCGCTGGATCTCCTGATCCAGGAGGGCGGCGAAGCCCCCGCGGAAGCGGCCCCCGAAGCGACGCCGTTCCTCTAACACAAACCGCATCTCAACGTTTTAGCTATAAGGAGAACGATCCTTGGACCTGAATCGCATGTTATTTACCATCGGCGCGGAAGAGCACGCGCCCGAGCGGATCGGAGCGCTGCTCCGGGAACACCCGGAGATCCGCTTCGTCTCCCTCGTGGGCGTCGACATGGGCGGCCACGACTCCGACGAAAAGATCCCGGTGGAATTCTTCCTGGATGACATAGAAGGCTTCTACCGACACGGAATGCAGACCGACGGCTCCAGCGTGGTGCTCCCCGGCATCGCCGCCCTGAACAACGCCAGGGTGGACATGCTGCCGGACCTCGACGCCGAGTGGTTCGTCGACCACAACTACGATCACATCGACGAGAAGAGCGGGCTGCCCGTGGGCACCCTGCGGATCCCCGCCTTCCTTTTGCACAACGAGAGCCGCGAGGTCGGCTCCCGCACCGTGCTGCGCCGCTCGCTGGAGTTCTTCGAGCGCGAGCTGCTCGCCCTGCTGAAGGCGCACCCCTACATCTGCGGGCACCTGCACGAGGCGATCGCCTCCCCCGACGAGATCGCCGGCCTGGAGCTGACGGCCGCCACGGAGCTGGAATTCTGGGTGAAGACGCCGGACGACAAGGCGGACATCGACCAGCTCTCCACCTCCATGGTCCTGAAGGAGCAGTACTGGAAGCGCACGGTCGGCCCGGTGCGGACCGCGCTGGAAAAGAGCATCCTTCTGCTCAACGCCTACGGCTACGCCGTGGAGATGGGGCATAAGGAGACCGGCGGCGTCAAGGCCCGTCTGAGCCACAGCGGCCAGTTCGACCACGTCATGGAGCAGCTGGAGCTCGACTGGCGCTACCGCGGCGTCATGCAGACGGCCGACCGGGAGAACCAGGCCAAATACGTCGTGAAGGACACCTTCCGCAGGCACGGCCTGGACGTGACCTTCATGGCGAAGCCCATCGAGGCCACCGCCGGCAACGGCGAGCACACCCACATCGGCGTGAACGCCCGCCTGAAGGACGGCCGCCTCATCAACCTCTTCACGGCGGCCCGGCCGGAGCGCGACTTCATGAACCCGCTCGGCTACGGCGCCCTCATGGGCATCCTGAAGAACTACGAGGTGGCGGAGCCCTTTATCGCCTCCTCCATCGACGCCCTGAACCGCTTAAAGCCCGGCTTTGAAGCGCCGGTCTGCACCGTGGCCTCGCTCGGGCACAGCGTGGAGGTCGCCTCCCGCAACCGCACCGTGCTGCTGGGCCTGGTGCGCGATTCCCAGGCGCCGCTGCTGACGCATTTCGAGCTGCGCTCCCCGACCCCGAAGAACAACACTTATCTCATCCTCTCCGTCATCCTGCTCTCCATGCTCGACGGCATGCGCGCCGTGCTGGAAGCCGAAAAGGAAGAGGACGAGCTGCTCGCCGCGCTCTCCAAGGCCTACGGCGAAGAATGCTTCTATCTGGAGAAGGACCGCATCTACCGCAGCGAGGAGGACATCTACGAGGCCTACGGCGAGGAGGAGCGGGAGCGCTTCTTCGGCAAAGCCCCGGCCACGGTCTGGGAGAGCCTCTGCCAGCTGGACCGCTTCCCCGAAAAGCTCGCCGTGCTGCGGCAGGGCGACATCTTCGACGAAGCCACGCTGGACTCCTACCGCCGCGCCATGTTGGAGCAGTGGGCCATGGAGCTGCGCAACCGCGTGGTCCCGGACACCATGAACAGCATCCGCGACTGCAAAAAGCTGCACGACGAGCAGGAATGCAGCGATTTCGACCGCATCGCCTGGAACAAAGTGCAGGAGCTGCGCCTTGCGCTCGGCCGCGACAAGATCGAGATGCCCTCGCTGCTGCACCGCATCCGGGAGCAGCTGGACCAGAAGAATTACGAAGCCGCCTCCGCCCTGCAGCTGGAAATGGCTGCGCTGAGCGAACGGCTGCTCGAATCTTATCACACGTATAAAAAGAATCTGCTGTAGGGAGGAAGATCACAGTGTTAGACATCAAGAGACTGCGCGAGAATTTCGATGAGGTGAAGGCCTCCGTCCTCTCCAGGGGGCACGGCGATTTCGGCATCGACCGGATCCCGGCCCTGGACAAGGAGAGACGGGCCATCCTGGTGGAGGTGGAGCAGAAGAAGCAGCGCCAGAACCAGGACTCCAAAGAGATCCCGCGCCTGAAAAAAGAAGGCAAGGACGCCTCCGCGCTCATGGCAGAGATGAAACAGCTCTCCGAGGAGATCAAGGAGCTGGACGCCAGGGAGGCCGAGGTGGCGGCGCAGCTGCGCGACGCGCTGCTGAACGTACCGAACACCCCCTGCCCGCTGGTCCCGCTGGGCGAAGACGATCAGGAGAACCTGGAGCTGCGCCGCGTGGGCGAGCCCCGGCAGTTCGACTTTGAAGCCAAGGCCCACTGGGACATCGGCACCGACCTGGA
>JAEELK010000115.1 GCA_016282655.1 Bacillota bacterium
AGGCCGCCATCGGCAGCAGGCAGAAGCAGATGACGGCGGAGAGCTTCATGCCCTCCATGTAGGGCGTGCCCTCGGCGGGCAGCGCGTTGAGGCCGGGCACGAGGAACACGATGAACAGCTGCAGCAGCAGGGTCTGCAGGCTGGAGATCAGCTTGTCCACCAGCGAAAACACGGTGCCCATGATGCCGGGCACATAGTTGCCGCTGCGGTAGGTCTCGTAGTCGGTGCAGTCCGCCACCATCGGGATCGTCAGGTTATCGCAGCAGTTGAAGGCGCCGTAGCCGCAGCCGTAGAGGACGATGAACAGCACCGTATAGAGATTGATGGTGATGTGGAAGCCGCCCTCCGTGGAGAAGAGGCTGAGCCAGGTGGCGGGGTTGTTGTGGTCATAGAGGCACAGCAGGATCAGCACGCCGATGTAAAACAGGAAGGCAAAGCAGGTGAATTGCGCCACGCCGCGCTTTTGCCCTTTGGCGCCCGCGGTTTTGCTGCCCCACAGGAAGAAGACGCCCATGAACACAAAACAGAGAGCGTAGAAGGGAATGAACAGGCCGTTGTAGTCGCCCATCAGGCAGCCGTAGACCAGGAAGGCCACGGTGCCGGAGGTGGCGACGGTGGAGGCGAGCTTGTTGAGCCCGGCGCTTGTCACCAGCCAGCGGATCTCCTTGTTGCCCTTCAGAATGCCGACATAGTCCTTGAAGGTGGCGGGCTTTTCGCTCACGCCCCAGAACTCCGGGCGATCCTTCTCGGCAATGGCGGCCACCGCCATCGCGGTGTAGATTGCGGACAGGATGATGACGAAGGGCACCATGATGTTGTAAAACTGGGGCCCATAGGCCGCGCCCCGGAGGGTCTGCAGCACGCCGTCCACCTCGTACTGGATGGTGCCCTTGGCGCAGATGGCCTCGTTGGTCAGCACGCCGCCGGCCATGACGTTGATGAGCACAATGGAGCCGATCATGCCGATCATGTTCCAGATCACGAACTGGCTGCGCTGCTTCGGGTCATTGGTCAGGCAGGTCTGCCCCGCCTTGGTGCAGGCGCACTGGGCGGTGTAGCCAATGACATAGACGATGTAGCTGACGATGTACACGACCCAGCGCAGCGTCCCCATGCTGTCCGGCAGGCCGCGGAAGAAGACCATCATCAGCAGCAGAGACAGGGCGAGCAGGCAGTTTCCGACGACCATGAAGGGGCGGAACTTCCCGAAGCGGGTCTGCGTTCGGTCCATCAGGGAGCCGCAGATCGGGTCGGTGATGCCGTCGAACACGCGCATCAGCGGCGCGAAGAGGCTGTTGAAGGTGCTGATCGCCAGAACGACGGCGGCGCTGGCTACCGTCCCGCCCAGTGCGGCGGCGGTGGAGCCGGACAGGTACATGATCGCGTAGTAGGTGAAATAGGTGTAAAAGGCGAAATAGACGTTGGTCGCGGCGTTATTGAAGGGAAACAGCGCGACCTGCCACTGTTTGGCGCGGTTGACGGCCTGTGTGCTTTCCATGCTTTTGTCCTCCTCTATCTGATCTCGAAGAAAAGAAAATCTGCCGGGCCTTCGCCCCGGTATTCAAAGAAGAGCGGATGAACGCCCTCGTCGATACGAAATGCTCCCTCGCCGTTTACAGGCACGTCGGCCACGGTTTTCCGTCCGTCCGAGACCAGGAAGCTGCCGCTGCCGCGCCCCTCGACGCGGATACGCGTTTCCGTCCCGTCAAACAGGAAGTATTTGAAGCCTGCCGTTGCGCCGTCGCGCATGTTGGCGATGTACTGGTCGCCGTGTTCCTCCCGGTCTCTGCCGGACTGGGTGAAATAGGGATGATCGCGGAGCCGCTTCTTTGGGTTCGCGCCGTCCACGCGGCCGGTGGCGTGGCCATTGGCCCAGAGGTTGCAGGCAATGCGGGCCTCATAGCGCCCTTTTCCCTTCAGCGGACCGCCGTTGAGGCCGCAGGAGCTCACTTCCGCCTGCTTGAAGCCGCCGTCCGTCGTTCGCTCCAGCTTCTCGGCGCAGGCCTGGCGGGCATAGGAGCTGCGGTTTGTCTGGCGGTGGTAGAAGATATACCAGTCCTCTCCGATGTTCAGCAGCCCGCCGTGGGTGTTGCCGAGGTAGTTATTGGCGTGGCTCTCGTCTTCGTTGCCGTTTAAGTACAGATCGCCCAGATCCACCAGCACGCCGCCGTATTCAAAGCCGCCGTCGGGACGGTCCGACATGGCGTAGCAGAGGTCGTGGTTATACTGCGACGAATAGACAAAGCAGTATTTCCCGTCCACCTTTCGGATGGAGCTGGCCTCGAAAAAGGAGTGGGGGAAGGCGCCGGGTTTATCCCTGGTCGGGAAGAGCAGCTTCGGTTCGGTTTTGATCGTCACCATGTCCGGCTCCAGCTCCATCACCACGCCGCCGTCGTTGCGCAGATCGTGCCAGCGGGAGGCGACGAAGGGCACCTTGGTGGCAAAGCCGGAATAGAGCCACACGCGGCCGTCGTCGTCCGTCAGCACGCCGGGGTCAAAGGGGAACTGCTCGCCCGACTGCTTGCCCCAGACCCTGCCGTTTTTGTGGCGGACCTTGCCGTAAAACTCATACTTCCCCGCCGGGGTATCGCAGACCGCGACGCCCATCTCGCCGAGGAAATCGAAGGCGTAGTAGAGATAATAGCGCCCGTCCGGCCCCCGGGTCACATCCGGCGCGTAGAGGCTGCGGATGCCGAGGGGATTGCCCGGGTCCTGGGTCTTTTTGTAGATCACGCCCTCACAGCGCCAGTCCGAGAGGTCGTCCACCGGGGCCGACCAGCAGACATAGTCGTTGACGCAAAAGATCGGCGCGCCGAAGGCGTCGTGACTGCCGTAGACATAGACCCGGTCGCCGAAGACGTGCGGCTCGCCGTCCGGGACGTACTCCCAGCTGGGGAGATAGGGGTTGAAGACCTGCTGCTTCATCGGCTTACTCCTTGTTGGTCCAGTTGGCGCCCTTGTCGCCCGCGTCCTTGAGGACATAGGCGGGGTTGGGCTTCGAGACCCTGCGGAACACGGCCTCGTCGGCGCACTCGCCGCTGACGGCGCGGATCTTCGTTTCGCTGCTCATGGGCACCGTAAAGGTGAAGACGTGCTCACCATGCTTCGTCTCCAGCTTGTCGCCGTTTACAAACAGCGTCACCTCGTTGAGGTTGGAGTAGACCTTGACCTCGATCTTCTCCTCCGTCCGGTCCACAAAGCGCTTGGAGCAGATATGCACGAAGGGCTCGTTCGACCACCAGGCCTTGTAGAGATAAAAGCTGTCCTTGCGCGTTTTTCGGTCGAAGGTCACAAGGCCCTTGTGGTTCATGCCGGGCTCGCCGCCCTGGTCGCGGGCGTCGGC
>JAEELK010000116.1 GCA_016282655.1 Bacillota bacterium
ACTCGTATAAGTAGGAGGCCGGGGAATGTCGCTCGAGGGGAAACTGGGATTTGACCGCGTCCGGGGGCTGGTGCACAACCGCTGCCAGAGCCTCTACGCGCAGGCCAAGGTGGCCGAGGAGGAGATTTCCCGCGATGGGGAGGAGATCCTCGCGCGGCTCCGCCTGACCGACGAGATGCGCACCATCTGCCTCTTCGAAGACGATTTTCCCGTCAACGGCTATGTCGATACGCGTCCCTTCCTGGTGCCGCTCGACGCCGAGGGAAGCTGCATCGACCTGCCCTCGCTCATCAAGCTGCGCACCGCCCTCGAGACGCTGCGCCAGCTGCTGGCCTTCTTTGCGCGCAGCAAGGAGGACCTCTACCCGAATCTGCGGGCCTTCTCGGCCGACGTCTCCTTCGATCCGGAGATTGCCCGCCGCATCGCCGCCATCCTGGACCGCAACGGCAATGTCAAGGACAGCGCCTCGCCGGAGCTGGCCTCCATCCGCCGCTCGCTGCGCGAAAAGGACGGCGTGATCGCCACCCGCATCGCGGCCATCCTGCGCTCGGTCAAGGCCGAAGGAATCGTGGGGGAGGAGGTCTCCGCTACGGTGCGCGACGGCCGCATGCTGATTCCGGTGCCTGCCGGCGCCAAGAAGCGGCTTCCGGGCTTTGTCTATGACGAATCGGCCAGCGGCAAGACGGTCTTTATCGAGCCGATGGAGGTCGTCGAGCTGGAGAACCAGGTCCGCGAGCTGCAGTTTGAGGAGCAACGCGAGATCCAGCGCATCCTCTTTGAGTTTACCGAAGCCATCCGCCCGTCGCTGCCGGAGCTCGTGCATGCGTCGGACTACCTGGGCGAAATGGATTTCATCCACGCCAAGGCGATGGTTGCCGTAGATATGATCGCCGGCATGCCCATCCTTTCGGACAACGGCGAACTGACCCTGCGCAAGGCGCGCCATCCGCTGCTGGAGGCCTCCTTGCGCCGCGAGCACAAGGAGATCGTACCGCTGACGCTCACCCTCACGCGCGACAAGCACATCCTGCTCATCTCCGGTCCGAATGCCGGCGGCAAGTCGGTCTGCCTTAAAACAGTAGGCCTGCTGCAGTATATGTTCCAGTGGGGTATGCTCATCCCCACTTCGGAGATCTCGGAACTCCCGGTGTTCGACGAGGTTTTCATCGATATCGGCGACGATCAGTCGCTCGAGAACGACCTGAGCACTTACAGTTCGCACCTGGCCCACCTGCGGGAGATTCTCGAAAAGGCGGGCGAACGCACGCTGGTGCTGATCGACGAGTTCGGCAGCGGCACGGAGCCGGCCGCCGGCGGCGCAATCGCCGAAGCGGTGCTGAGCGAACTGGACCGACGCGGCGTCTATGGCGTGGTCACCACCCACTATACCAACCTCAAGCTCTACGCCTCGGGCAGCACCGGCGTCATCAACGGCGCGATGCTCTTCGACGCGGCGGCCATCCGCCCGATGTTCCAGCTCGAAATGGGCCTTCCAGGCAACTCCTTCGCCTTTGAACTGGCCCGCAAGATGGGGCTCCCGGAGCCGCTGGTGAAGGATGCCGAGGAGCGGGCCGGCACGGAATACGTCAGCATCGAGCGCAACCTGCGCCGGATTGCCCGCAACCGCAAGGCGCTGGACGAGAAGCTGGCCCACATCAAGGCCACCGACAAGACGCTCGAGGGACTGACGGACCGCTATCAGAAGGAACTCGCTGAGGTCAAGGCCCTCAAGAAACAGATGCTCGACGAGGCCCGCGAGGAGGCCCGCGCTATCATCGCAGGCGCCAACAAGCAGGTGGAGCGCACCATCCGCGATATCCGCGAGGCGCAGGCCGACAAGGAGAAGACGCGCCTCATCCGCAAGGAGATGGCCGATTTCAAGGAGGGAATCGACCGCGAAACACTGAGCGAAAACGACCGCAAGATCGAGGAGAAGATGGCCCGTATCCTGGCCCGCAAGGAGCGGGAGAAGCAGCGCAAGGCCCAGCGCGGTGAACGCGAGGCAGCGGCCGCGGAGGCCATCAAGGAGGCCCTGCCCAAGCCGGTGGCGCCCGTGCGTGCCGGCGAGAAACCCGCCGACGCCCCGCTGGCGGTAGGCGACAAGGTGATTGTCCGCTCCAACGGCCTGCCGGGCGAGATATCCCGCATCAGCGGCCGCGACCTTTTTGTCGTTATCGGCAGCATCACCAGCCGCATGAAGGCGGACAAGGTGGAGCGCATCTCCACCACGCAATACCGCGAACTGACCAAGGGCACCGCCCCGGTCCGCAAGAGCTACAATTCCTCCTCGCTTTCCGAGCGGCGGCTGCAGTTCTCCCCGAGCATCGATATCCGCGGCGAGCGGCTGAACGACGCCATGGAGATCGTGGTGCGCTTTATCGATGACGCCATGATGCTCGGCATGGGGCAGGTGAAGATCCTGCATGGCAAGGGCAACGGCGTGCTGCGTGAGGAGATCCGCAAGTATTTGCGCACGGTGCCGGGCGTGGCTTCTGCCCGCGACGAGGCAATCGACCTGGGCGGCGCCGGCATCACGGTGGTAGAATTCGATTTGTAAATCCCGGACAGGATGGAGGAGAGCGGTTGGAGCGGTCTTACTGCGCGGCTGGCCTACGCGCTGCGCGCACTGGCGGATCTGCTGGTTCCCAGGCGGTGTCTGGTCTGCGGCTCACCGTTGGAGACCGTGCCGGTGGGAGCGCCCCGTTACGGGCTTCCGGAGCATCTCTGCCCGGATTGTCTGGAGGATCTTCCCGAAACCTATTTCTGGAGCTGGGAGGAAAACCCCGCCGAGCAGCAACTCTGGCACCGGGTGGGCATCCTGCGGGCCGCCTCGCTCTATTTCTACCGGCAGGGGAGTGACTATACCCGTTTGGTG
>JAEELK010000117.1 GCA_016282655.1 Bacillota bacterium
GGATGGCCGCGCCGATCGCGACGCATTCATCCGGGTTGATGCCCTTGAAAGGCTCTTTGCCGGTGATGGTCTTCACGGCTTCCTGCACCGCGGGGATGCGGGTGGAACCGCCGACCAGGATGACCTTGTCCAGATCCTTGGCGGTGACGCCGGCGTCGATCATGGCCTTGCGCATGGGCTCGATGGTGGCCTCGACCAGGCTTCTGGTGAGCTGGTCGAACTTGGCTCTGGTGATGTCCATGTTCAGGTGCAGCGGGCCGTCCGCGATGAAGGGCAGGTTGATGTTGGTGGTCTGCGCGGAAGAGAGCTCCTTCTTGGCCTTTTCCGCGGCCTCTCTCAGGCGCTGATGCGCCATCTTGTCTTTTCTCAGATCGACGCCGTTCTCCTTCGCGAAGGAATCCGCGATGAAGTTGACCAGCGCGTTGTCGAAGTCGTCGCCGCCGAGCTTGGTGTTGCCGTTGGTGGCCAGCACCTGGAAGACGCCGTCGCCGAGCTCCAGCACGGAGACATCGAAGGTGCCGCCGCCGAGGTCGTAGACCAGGATCTTGTGCTGGTTGGCGTCCTTGTCCAGACCGTAGGCCAGCGCGGCCGCGGTCGGCTCGTTGATGATGCGCTTGACGTCCAGGCCCGCGATCTTGCCCGCGTCCTTGGTCGCCTGCTTCTGCGCGTCGGTGAAGTACGCCGGCACGGTGATGACCGCCTCGGTGATCTTCTCGCCCAGATAGGCTTCCGCGTCGGTCTTGAGCTTGCTCAGCACCATGGCGGAGATGTCCTGCGGCGTATAGGTCTTGCCGTCGATCTCCACGGTGTAGCTGCTGCCCATGTGGCGCTTGATGGAAGTGATGGTGCGGTCCGGGTTGGTGATGGCCTGCCGCTTGGCGGTCTCACCGACCAGACGCTCTCCGTTCTTGGTGAAGCCCACCACGGACGGCGTGGTCCGGTTACCTTCCGCGTTGGCGATGACTGTGGGATCGCCGCCCTCTAAGACTGCGACACAACTGTTGGTGGTGCCCAGGTCGATTCCGATTACTTTCCCCATGATCCATACCTTCTTTCTTTGCTATTCGGCCACTTTGACCATGGCCGGTCTGATGACTCTGGTATTCAGTAAGTACCCCTTTTGAAGCACCGCGGAGACCGTTCCGCTCTCGTATTCGTCCGTCTGTTCCATCATGACGGCATGATGGAAGTTCGGGTCGAACGGTTCTCCCAGCGCCTTGATCTCTTCCAGGCCGTTCTTCTCGACGACTTCCTTGAGCTGCTTCAGGATGAGCTGCATGCCTTCCAGCATGCCCTGGTCCTGCCAGTTCTCCGGCGTCTCGAGCGCCCGGTCGAAATTGTCTATCACGCTCAGCAGGTCGCTCATGATCTTCTCATTCGCGAACTGGAAAACGTCCTGTTTTTCTTTCTCCACCCGCTTTCTGAAGTTTTGAAAGTCCGCGGCCAGCCGGAGGTAGCGCATCTGCAGCTCTTCTTCCTCCTTGCTCTCCGCCGTTTCCGCAGGCTGCCCGGCTTCCGCCGCAGTCTCTTCTTCCGGCTCCGCGCCTGCTTCCGCGGCATCCGCCGCGGCCGCCTGCGCCTCCGGGGACTGTTCGCCGGCCTGCTCCCGCGCCTGTTCCGCAGACTCTTCCGGGATCTCTTCTACGATCCCGTCCGCGCGGGCGTCTTTCTCGTCATTCATCCTCTTGTTCTCCTTCTCCCTCCGCGAGGCGGAAGGCATGGCTGATATTGTCGGTCATATATTCGATGATGGACTTGACCTTGTCGTATTTCATGCGGGTGGGCCCGATGACGCCCAGGCGCCCCACGAGCTTCCCGTTCACGTGATAGGTGGCCGTGATGAGGCTGCAGTCCTGCAGCGCTTCGTCCGAGTTCTCGTCTCCGATGGTGATGACCGTTCCGGTGTCCCGGTGGAGCAGCACGTCCGAGAGATGCTCTCTGCGCTTCAGCAGGTCCAGGAACTCCCTGGCCCGCGTGAGGTCGTTGTATTCCGGGATGTCGAAGATGTTCGCCAGGCCGTCCATGTAGAGCTCCGTGTCCAGCATGCTCTCCAGCGTGGTCAGGAAGCTCGGCTGGATGTCCTTCTGGTACATGGCCATGGCCTCGACGTCGTTCTCCAGACCCTTCACGAGATCCATGGTGAGGATGTCGTTCAGGCACTTTCCTTTGTAGTTGTGCGTCATGACCTTGGAAAGGAACTCGAGCTGCTGCGGCGTGCAGGGATGCTTCAGGCGGACGGCCGTGTTGGAGACCTTGCCGCTCTCCGCCACCAGCATCAGCACCGCGGTGTTCTCGTCCACGGGCAGGATGTTGACGTAGTGGAGTTTGGCTTCCGTCTGCGCCGGGGTCATGGCGAAGGCCGTGAGACTGGTCAGCTCGGAGAGCAGCGTCGCCGCGTGTTCCATGGTCTTGTCCAGCTCCACCACGCTGCGGTTCAGCTTCTGGTCGATGATCTCCTTTTCCTTCTCGTCCAGCTCATAGTCCGGCATCAGGTCGTTGACGTAAAGGCGATAGGCTTTGTCCGAGGGCACGCGGCCGGCGGAGGTATGCGGATGGGTCAGGAAGCCCATCTCCTCCAGATCCGACATCTCGTTGCGGATGGTCGCCGGGCTGATGCCCATATCGTATTTGCGGGACAGAGTCCGGGAACCGACCGGCTCCGCGGAGCCGATGAAATCGGAGATGATGGCCTGCAGGATCTGCAGTTTCCTTTGGCTCAGATCATCCATTCCGCTGTCCCTCCTTTCCTGTTTTGCTTTGTTAGCACTCATTGAGCTTGAGTGCTAACCACGGTCTTAATGTACCACCGGGGTCCAAAATTGTCAACGCTTTTTAGAAAATTTATTTTTTGCGCGCAGGCCTTTTCGTTTTCCGCGTTTCCGCCCCGTCTTTTTGGCGAAAAGCGCCTTTCGGCTTGACAGCAGGGCGCGAATTGAGGAAAATAATAGTATTCAACTGCGCGCAGTTCATCCCGCGGCACAGGCCGCGTTCATTCTCTTCCCAGGAGGGCTACATGAGTCAGAAGATCATCATCACCATCGCCAGACAGTACGGCAGCGGCGGACGCTACATCGGCAAACAGCTGGCGGAACTGCTGGACATTCCTTTTTACGACAAGGCGCTGATCGATCTCGCCGCCAAGGAGAGCGGCATGGATCCCGAGCTCTTCCGCACCGCGGAAGAAGCGCCCACCGGCGGCTTTTGGAGCAACCTCGCCTCCGGCTTCAATCCCCTCTTCTCGCACGCTTCCCTGAGCGGTGAGCTCTCGCTCAACGACCAGCTCTTCATCGTCCAGTCCAACGTCATCAAGGATCTGGCCGAGCAGGGCTCCTGCATCATCGTCGGCCGCTGCGCGGACTACGTCCTCCAGGGGCACCCGGACGCCCTGCACCTCTTCATCTACGGCAGAGAGGAAGACCGCATCGCGCGGCTCACGCAGTACTACGGCGTGGATCCCGCGGAAGCGCCCTCGCTCATCCAGAAGACGGACAAGCGCCGCGCGAGCTACTACAGCTACTACGCCGGCCGCCGCTGGGGCCAGGCCGAGAACTACGACCTTTCCATCAACAGCGCCCTGCTCCCCACCGCCAAGACCGCGGAGCTCATCGCCACCATGGCCAGGCTGAAGATGGAATAGGCGGTTTATCGAGATTATAAAAAGGAACGGACGGTCCGCACGGACCGTCCGTTTTTCTGATTGACTCACAAGGATGTCCTCTCATCCTTCTTGCCTCTATCTTCTGATGTACGTTTGATTTCTGCTCGTCGGTTTCTCCGGGATCCCCATCCGGATCAGCCCCTGTTCCAGCGCCGGCGCGAGATAATGCCTGCGGAAGCTGTCCCTGGACCGCATGCCGAGCGCGTCCATCAGCTGCGCCGCCGTGTAGGGAACGTCGTGCTCCATTGCGTCCAGGAGCTTCCGCACAGGCCCGCTCAGCTGCGCGTCCTGTTCGGAGACCTGCTCCAGCGCCCAGTCCAGCGTCCGCTCGATCTGGTCGAGCATGAATCCAATGAAGATGTCCGAGCTGCCCGCGGCATGACACGCGGCGATCGCGTCGTAATATCCGTCCTGGAATTCATGGATCCGGCTCTCCAGCGGGAGATCCTGAAAGACCGGATTCCACTCGGAGAGCAGCGCCGTCTGCCAAAGCCTCGCCATGCGCCCGTTTCCGTCCGAGAACGGATGGATGAACACGAATTCATAATGGAACACGGACGAAAGGATCAGCGGATGCACAAGGCCTTTCGCGGCGCTCATCCACTCGAAGAGAGCGCGCATCTGCTCCGGCACGAACTGCGGAGGCGGCGCCATGAAGATGCAGACGTCGCCGTTGAACACGCCCTCGTTGTGCGAGCGGAAGACGCCGGACTCCTGCACGGTCAGATACGTCATGACGCCATGCAGCTTCTGCAGATCGCGCAGGGAGTACGGATCAAAGCTGCCCAGCATGTCATATGCCTGATATGCGTTCTTAACTTCCTGGATCTCCTTCTCCGGGCCGATCACCGCCCTGCCGTCGATGACGCTCCGGACCTCGTCCAGGGACAGGGAATTCGCCTCGATCGCCAGAGAAGAATGGATGGAGCGGATGCGGTTGTTTCTCCGCAGGTGCGGCCTCGTCTCAAACGACCGATAGCTCGTGATCCTGCCGGTCTTTTCCGCGATCCCGGCCACCTGCATCAGCATCTCATTCGTGACGGAGAACGGCGGTGTATATCCTGACAAATCTGATCGCCTCGCTTTCTCCATCATTATACTGCAGCCGCGGCGCGAAAGCAACATCTTGCATGTTATCTTGTATGTTTTCTTGCATGTTTTGATGGTTTTTGCACTATCTTACATGTTATCTTGCATGTTATCTTCCTTGCGTTCCACTTGATCCGCAAGGAACCTTTGAGTATTTCGCTTTGTTCTGCTACAATGATCTCACATGAATAATGATTGATATCTTGGAGATCTTTTCGAATCAAGCGTAATTATGAAGACGATTCATGTAGTAGCAGCCATTCTGATTGACGGAGACCGGATCTTTGCTACCCAGCGCGGTTACGGAGCCTGGAAAGACTGCTGGGAGTTTCCGGGCGGAAAGATCGAGCCGGGCGAATCGCCGGTTGA
>JAEELK010000118.1 GCA_016282655.1 Bacillota bacterium
CGCGGCAAGAGAGAACGGAGGAAAAGAAGATGAAAAAAGCATTGGCGGTCGCGCTCTGCGCGGCTCTGGCGCTGGGAGCGCTCTGCGCCTGCGGGCAGCAGGCGGCGGCGCCGCAGCAGAACGAGGGCGAGGGCGCGGAGGAAGAGAACACGGCGGGACAGGCGCTGACGGGCGGCTGGGAGAAGGCCGAGTCTCCGGTGATCACCGAGGAGATCCGGGCGCTCCTGGACAAGGCGACGGCGGAGATGGTCGGCGCGGAGTACGAGCCCGTGGCATATCTGGGCAGCCAGGTGGTGGCCGGCATGAACCATGCCGTCCTCTGCCGCATCCGCCCGGTGGTGCCGGACGCCGAGAGCAGCTATGCCATCGTCTACATCTATAAGGATCTGCAGGACAACGCGGAGATCACAGAGATCGCGGAGTCCGGCGTCGTTTCCCAGATCAAGGAGATCCCCGGCGGCTGGTTCGCCGCGGAGGACCCCACGGTGACGGAAGAGCTCGGGACCGCCTTCGCCGCTGCGCTGGAAGATCTCGTCGGCGTGGACTACGAGCCGCTGGCCCTGCTGGGCAGCCAGGTCGTGGCAGGCAAGAACTACTGCTTCTTCTGCGAGGCCACCCCGGTGGTGCCGAACGCGCAGACGGGCTATGCCTTCGTCTACGTCTATCAGGATCTGCAGGGGAACGCGGAGCTCAGCGATATCGTGAACTTCGGCGCCGCGGAATAGAGAAGTGAAAACGCGCCGGGGCCCGGCAGGCAAACGCCTGCCGGGCCCCTTTTTTACTGCGGCGCCCGCGGTTGACCGTGCGCCGAAAACGGGATATAATATTATGCCTTATTATGTTTTGTATGGAGGATTCCTGATATGGGCGTGAAAGTATTGAAATTCGGCGGAAGCTCCGTGGCGGACGCCATCCAGCTGGCCAAGGTGAAGGGCATCATCGACAGCGATCCCGCAAGGCGCTACGTGGTGGTCTCCGCGCCGGGCAAGCGCTTCGACGGCGACAGCAAGATCACGGACCTGCTCTATCTCTGCAAGACCCACGTGGACCACAACGTGGCCTACGACCAGGTCTTCCAGGCGGTCTGCGACCGCTTCCGCGCGGTGGAGGCCGTGCTGGGCGTGGACATCGATCTGGAAAAGGAGTTCTCCGAGATCGAGGAGAACCTGAAGAACGGCGCCTCTGCGGACTACGTGGCCAGCCGCGGCGAGTATCTGACCGCCATGCTGGTGGCCGCCTTCCTGAAATGGGACTTCGTGGACACCGCGGGCCTCATCCGCTTCGACAAGAACGGGCGCCTGGACGACAACGCCACGGACGAAGCGCTGGCGGCCGCGTTGGCGAAGAGCGAGCGCGCGGTCCTGCCCGGCTTCTACGGCAGCAATCCGGACGGCAGCATCCGCACCTTCTCGCGCGGCGGCTCGGACATCACGGGCTCTCTGGTCGCGCGGGCGGTGGGCGCGGAGGTCTATGAGAACTGGACGGACGTCTCGGGCTTCCTCATGGCGGACCCGCGCATCGTGGACGACCCGGTCCCCATCGAAAAGATCAGCTACATGGAACTGCGGGAGCTCTCCTACATGGGCGCCAGCGTCCTGCACGAGGACGCCATCTACCCGGCGCGCAGGGGCGGCATCCCCATCAACATCCGCAACACGAACGAGCCGGACAATCCCGGCACCACCATCCTCGCGGACGTTTCCGCGGAGGAGCGCGGCGGGCGCGTGGTCACCGGCATCGCCGGCCACAAGGACTTCGTGGTCATCACGCTCTACAAGAACCGCATGAACCAGGAGCGGGGCTTCGTCCGCCGCCTGCTGACCATCCTGGAGGACTATGGCCTGCACGTGGAGCATCTGCCGAGCGGCATCGACACCATCTCCGCCGTGGCGGTCAAGAAGGAGATCGGCGAGCAGATGGAGGAGATCCTGGACGAGATCCAGCGCAAGCTCTCTCCGGAGCGGGTGGAGGTCTTCGAAGACATGGCGCTCATCGCCACCGTGGGCCGCGGCATGGCCAAGCGCCTCGGCGTTTCCGCGCGCCTCTTCGGCGCGCTCTCCGAGGCCGGCGTCAACGTGCGCATGATCGACCAGGGCTCCAGCGAGATGAACATCATCATCGGCGTGAAGAACGCGGACTTCGAGAAGGCCATCCGCGCCATCTACGGCGCCTTTGCCGACATGAGATAGCGCCGCGCGCCGCGGCAGAGTGCGGCAGACGCAGACGACAGACACAGACGACAGACATCAGAAAGGGAGACTCAATGGGATTGATGGAAAAACTCTTCGGTGATATCAACACCAAAGAGGTGAAGAAGATCGAAAAGATCGTGGACGGCATCGAGGCGCTGGACGCAGAAATGCAGGCGCTCTCCGACGCCGAGCTGCGCGCGAAGACGGAGGAGTTCAAGGCGCGCCTGGCGGAGGGGGAGACGCTGGACGATCTCCTGCCGGAGGCCTTCGCGGTGGTCCGCGAGGCGGCCTGGCGCGTGCTCGGCCTCAAGCACTTCCGGGTGCAGCTCATCGGCGGCGTGGTGCTCCACCAGGGGCGCATCGCCGAGATGAAGACCGGCGAAGGCAAGACGCTGGTCGCCACCGCCCCCGTCTATCTGAACGCCCTGGAGGGGAAGGGCGTCCACGTGGTGACGGTCAACGACTATCTGGCCCGCAGAGATATGGAATGGATGGGCAAGGTCTACCAGTTCCTCGGGCTCAGCGTGGGCTGCCTGATCCACGGCATCACGCCGGAGCAGCGCCGCGCGGCCTATCTGGCGGACATCACCTACGGCACCAACAACGAGTTCGGCTTCGACTATCTGCGCGACAACATGGTGGTCTACAGCAAGGACCTCATGCAGCGCGAGCTCAACTTCGCCATCGTGGACGAGGTGGACAGCATCCTCATCGACGAAGCCCGCACGCCGCTGATCATCTCCGGCATGGGCGTCAAGTCCACGGACCTTTACGTGGCCGCGGACAAGTTCGTCCGCACATTCCGCGAGGAATTCGACTACACGCTGGACGAGAAGCAGCGCAGCGTGGCTCTTACCGAGACCGGCGTCACCAAGTGCGAGAAGCATTTCGGCGTGGAGAACCTCTCCGACCCGGAGAACATGGAACTGAACCACCACATCATCCAGGCGCTGAAGGCCAACAAGCTCATGCGCAGGGACGTGGACTACATCGTGAAGGACGGCGAGATCGTCATCGTCGACGAGTTCACCGGCCGCCTCATGTACGGCCGCCGCTACAGCGAGGGCCTGCACCAGGCCATCGAGGCGAAGGAGGGCATCGAGGTGCGCCGCGAGTCCATGACGCTCGCGACCATCACCGTGCAGAACTACTTCCGCATGTATCAGAAGCTGGCCGGCATGACGGGCACGGCCAAGACCGAGGAGGAGGAGTTCCGCGACATCTACAACATGGACGTCGTGACCATCCCCACCAACCGGCCCGTGGCCAGAGTGGACATGGAGGACTCCATCTACAGCACCGAGCGCGGCAAATTCACCGCCATCGCGCGGGAGGTGGAGGCGCGCCACGCCACGGGACAGCCCGTGCTGGTCGGCACCATCTCCATCGACCGCTCGGAGATCCTCAGCGCGCTCCTCAAGCGCAAGGGCATCAAGCACAACGTCCTGAACGCCAAGCAGCACGCCCGCGAGGCGGAGATCATCGCGGAGGCGGGACGGCTCGGCGCCGTCACCATCGCCACCAACATGGCGGGCCGCGGCACGGACATCGTGCTCGGCGGCAACCCGGACTTCGAGGCCAGAAAGGAAATGGCCAAGCAGGGCTACGACGAGGAGACCATCTCCATGGCCTCCAGCGCCATCCCGCTGGAGGACGAGACGCTCCTGCAGGCGCGCGAGGTCTACCGGCAGCTGCACCGCAAGTATAAAGAAGAGCGCGCGGACGAGCAGCGCCAGGTGGTGGAGCTCGGCGGACTGCACATCATCGGCTCCGAGCGCCATGAGTCGCGCCGCATCGACAATCAGCTCCGCGGCCGCGCCGGCCGTCAGGGCGACCCCGGCTCCACGCAGTTCTTCATCTCGCTGGAGGACGACCTCATGCGCCTCTTCGGCGGAGACCGGGTGAAGGGCTTCATGGGCAGGGTCGGCGTCAACGAGGACGAGCCGCTGGAGGCGGGCATCCTCAGCCGCACCATCGAGAACGCGCAGAAGCGCGTGGAGGGCCGCAACTTCGGCATCCGCAAATACGTGCTGCAGTACGACGACGTCATGAACAAGCAGCGCAGCATCATATATGAAGAGCGCCGCCGCGTCCTCAACGGCGAAGACCTGAAGGATCACGTCTTCTCCATGGTGGAGGAGATCGTGGACGGGGCCATCACCACGGCCACCGCGGATTCCCGCTTTGCCGAGGAATGGGACCTCGAGGGGCTCGCCAAGACCTGCCGCAGCTATTTCAGCCGCTTCGGCACGCTGGAATTTACGCCGGAGCAGCAGGCGGAGCTCACGGAGGAGGCGCTGCGCGAGGAGGTCCTGGAGCGCTTCCGCAAGGAATATGAGGAAAAGGAGCAGCTGATCGGCACGGAGCGCATGCGCGAGATCGAGCGCATGGTGCTGCTGCAGGTGGTGGACCGCAAGTGGATGGACCACATCGACGCCATGGATCAGCTGAAGAACGGCATCGGCCTGCGCGCCATCGGGCAGATCGATCCCGCCCGGGCCTACAGCCAGGAGGGCTTCGACATGTTCGAGCAGATGATCGGCGAGATCAAGGACGAGATCGTCCGCTTCTGCTTCAACGTCAACGTGCAGACGGACACCCGCAGAAAGCAGATGGTCGTCATCGGCGGCGAGCGGAAGGACGAGTTCCGCGGAGACGCCGCCGCCCCGGCCGCGGGCGCCGACGGAGGAGAGAGCTTCTACACGGACGGCGCGGGAGGCGCCGGCGGCCGGACGGCCCGGCCCG
>JAEELK010000119.1 GCA_016282655.1 Bacillota bacterium
CAATTTTCACATGGTATTTCGCACACAGCGCCCCCCCCTTGAAACCAGCACGCTTGCCGTGCGGAGGAGAGTGCAAAATGAAGGAACAAACATCTGCCGCCAATTCTGAGGTCAGGATCGAGCCCTATCTATCTCCCATAGCGGTCTGGGCCCTCTCGGTCGGCTCGGCCATCGGCTGGGGCTCCCTTGTCGTTACCAGCGGCTCCTATCTCTCCCAGGCGGGACCGCTGGGCTCTGTCCTCGGCCTGCTGATCGGCTTCGTCATGATGCTGATGGTGTCCAGCCATTATCATTTTCTGGCGAACCGTTATCCGGGCACGGGCGGACTGTTCAACTATGTGAAGCAGCTGTTCGGCTATGACCTCGCCTTCCTGGTCGCCTGGTTCATGTTCCTGATCTACATCGCCATCTTCTGGGCCAACGCCACCAGCATCCCGCTGTTCGCGCGGTTTTTCCTCCGGTCCGTGTTCAAGCGGGGCTACCTCTTCACGGTCTTCGGCTACGAGGTCTATCTCTGGGAAGCGCTGGTCACGCTGGCGGTGATGTGGCTCGTCGGTCTGCTGTGCATGAAGAGCAAGAAGGCGACAGCCCGGATCATGGTGGCGATGGTGCTGATCTTCACCGCCGGCATCGCCTTCTGCTTCGCCGTCGCCATGATCGGACGCGGCGGCTCCGGAACGTCCATGAGCCCGGCGTTTCTCCCGGACACGGGCGTCCTCCGTCAGGTCGTCCGCATCGCCTTTATTTCACCCTGGGCGTTTATCGGCTTTGAGACCGTGTCCCATTCCGCCGAGGAATACAAATTCAAGCACAGCATGATGTTCCGCATCCTCGTCATCTCCGTGGCCGTCACCACGGCGCTGTACGTCTTCGTGATCCTTCTGAGCGTCTCCGCTTATCCGGAGGGTTGCTCGGGCTGGCTCGACTATATCAGCCGGCTGGACGAATTCGAGGGGATCGCGGGACTCCCGGCCTTCTACGCCGCGAACCATTATCTCGGTCAGACCGGCGTGGTCATTCTGATGATCTCCCTGCTGTCGCTGGTCCTCAGCAGTCTGATCGGCATGCTGCGCGCCCTGAGCCGTCTATGCTACGCCGTGGCGCAGGACGGCATCCTGCCCGAGCGTTTCGCCAGGATCAACGACAGGCAGATCCCCGTCGACGCCATCCTTCTGGTGCTGATCGTCTCCCTGCCCATTCCGTTCCTCGGAAGAACGGCCATCGGCTGGATCGTGGACGCCACCACCTTCGGCGCCACCATCATTTACGGCTTCGCTTCCGTGGCCGTGTTCAAAGCCTCGGGGCAGGAGGGCGTCAGGAAAAACCGGATCCTCAGCGGGATCTGTCTGGTCATTCTGGTCGCCTTCGCGATCTACCTGCTGTTCCCGAGCGTGTTTTCCGACTATACGATCGCTACGGAGACCTACGTGCTCATGGCGGTCTGGTCGTTCCTCGGCGTGCTGTATTTCAACTGGGTCATCCGCAGGGACCACAGTCGGAGATTCGGCAAGGCCATCATTGTCTGGCTTTCCCTTCTGGTATTTATCGTCCTGATGGCGATGACCTGGGCGGAACGGCTGAACGAGAACAGGGAAAACACCATCATTTCCGAGATCTCCGATTACATGGACGGCACGGCGGACGCCGGGATCCCCAAACAGGAAAAAGATGAATTTCTCGCGGAACGGCTTGAGCGGCTCCACAACGCGGACGATCTCAGCGTCTACATGATCGTCGGCCTGTTCGGCCTGTCCCTGATCGTCATGCTCGTCAATCATATCTCCATGGAGCGGTGGGAGAAGAAGGCGGAGCGGGAGCGCGACGAGGCGCAGACGATCGCCCTCACCGATCCGCTGACCGGCGTGAAAAGCAAGCATGCCTTCCTCTTCAGCGAGAAGGAGATCGACGCCGCCATTGAAGCCGGGACGGCGGACGCCTTTGCCGTCGTCGTCTGCGACGTGAACGGCCTGAAGGTGATCAACGACACGCTGGGCCACAAGGCGGGCGATGATTATATCCGCAGCGCGAGCCGGATGATCTGCGACATTTTCCAGCACAGCCCGGTCTACCGTACCGGCGGGGATGAGTTCGTCGTGATCCTGCACGACCGCGATTATCACATCCGGAAGGAGCTGGTCCTGGCGCTCCATGACCGCTCCGTGGAGCACATCAGCAAAAACGAGGTCGTTATCTCCGGCGGCCTTTCGGATTTCGATCCCGGAGCGGACAGCAGCTTCCATGACGTGTTCGAGCGGGCGGACGCTTTGATGTATGAGGAAAAGAAGCTGCTCAAGGGCATGGGCGCCATCTCGAGGGAGGACGCCGAGGCGGCCGCGAAGCCCCTGTTCCCGAAGGACGAGGACGCGGAGATCCTGAACCTCAAGCGTCAGATCCTGATCGTCGAGGACGAGCGCATCAACCAGATGATCCTCGAAGCCATGCTCGAGGAGAGCTATGAGGTCCTGCTTGCCTCCGACGGCATCGAGGCCCTGGAGCAGATCAAGACCCACAAGGACGATCTGGCCATGGTGCTGCTGGATCTGCAGATGCCGCATATGGGCGGCATGGAAGTGCTGAAGGTGATGAAGGAAGAGGAGGAGCTCAATGCGGTGCCGGTCATCGTGATGACGGCGGACCAGAGCGCGGAGGTCGACTGTCTCAAGATCGGGGCCATCGACTTCATCCCGAAGCCCTATCCCTCCGCCGAGATCGTCCAGACCCGCGTCAACCGCTGCATCGAGCTCACCGAAAAGCGCAGCATCATCCAGTCCACGGAGCGCGACAGCCTGACGAATCTGCTGAACCTCGACTTCTTCCTCCGCTATGTGCGGATGTACGACCAGCATTACCATGAGATGCCGATGGACGCCATCGTGCTGGACGTCAATCATTTCAACATGATCAACGAGCGCTACGGGAAGCAGTACGGGGACAGCGTGCTCGTCCGGATCGGCAGGCGCGTCCGCCAGATCTCCCGGGAGATCGGCGGCGTATGCTGCCGCCGCGGAGCGGACACCTTCTTTATCTACTGCCCCCACCTGGAGGACTATGAGAGCATCCTGGACAAGGCCTCCGAGGACCTTGTGGATGAGGACGTGTCGAAGAACCGGGTCCGCCTTCGCATGGGCGTGTACTCCCAGGTGGACAAGTCGCTCCAGATCGAGCGCCGCTTCGACTATGCGAAGATCGCCGCGAACACGCTGAAAAACGGTTTCCGGACGACGCTCAGCATTTACGATACGAAAATGCACGAGGCGGAGCTGTTCCGGGAGCGTCTGCTGGAGGACTTCAGGCCCTCGCTGGAGAGCGGCCGCTTCACGGTCTACTTCCAGCCCAAATATGACATCCGGCCCGAGCGGCCCATCCTGGCCAGCGCGGAGGCTCTGGTGCGCTGGAACCACCCGGAGCTCGGCATGATCAGCCCCGGCGTATTCATCCCGCTGCTCGAGGAGAACGGCCTGATCCTGGATCTGGACCAGTTCGTCTGGCGCGAGGCGGCGGCGCGGATCCGGGACTGGAAGGACCGCTTCGGCTTCTCCGTGCCGGTGTCGGTGAACGTCTCCCGCATCGATATGCTGACGCTGAATCTGAAGAGCATCTTCATGGAGATCCTGGAGACCTACGGTCTCAGCCCGGAAGATCTGATGCTGGAGATCACGGAGTCCGCCTATACCGGCGATTCGGACCAGGTGATCACCACCGCCAAGGAGCTGCGGGGGATGGGCATGGGCTTCCGCATCGAGATGGACGACTTCGGCACCGGCTATTCGTCGCTGGGCATGCTGACCCATCTCCCGATCGACGCGCTGAAGCTGGATATGAGCTTCATCCGCAGCGCCTTCGGGGAGACGAGGGACGTGCGCATGATCGAGCTGATCATCGACATCGCGGATTATCTGCATGTTCCGCTCGTGGCCGAGGGCGTCGAGACGGAAGAGCAGTATATGGTCCTCAAGGCCATGGGCTGCGATTACGTCCAGGGCTATTACTTCGCCAGACCGGTGCCGCCGGAGGAATTTGACCGTTTCATGGCCGAGCGCGCGGAGATGAAGGCCGAGGACGCCCCGGCGGCCAAGAAGACCTATATGAGCATCTCCCGGGCGCTGACCAGCGATTTTGAGAGCATCTTCTATGTGGACGTCGTGACGGCCTTCTATCTGGAGTTCTTCATGGGCCGGGACGGCGATCTGGAGATCCGTCCCGCCGGGACAGATTTCTTTGAGGAAGCGAGAACGCGGCTGCTGGAGGACGTGGTCGAGGCCGACGCGCAGACGGTGCGGGAGGCGATCGGCAGGGCGAACCTGATCCGTCTGGCCGAACAGGAGGAGACCCTCGCGGTGACCTTCCATCGGGAGAGAAACGGCGCGGCGGCGAAGTATTCGCTGCAGACGATCAAAACGCGGGAGAGCGACCATCACCACGTGGTGATCGGCGTGCGGCAGGAGCAAACCGCATAGGTTCGACATTGACGCGCGCGGGCGCCGCGTGATAAAATAGCAAAATGGGGGACCGGTCATACGTCCCGGCCCCGCTCACGGGAGGCGAAGCGCCGTGCGCATCGACGATATGCCCCTCCGCATCGAGACGGAGCGGTTGGTGCTGTTCCCATACACGGCGGAGAACCTGCGCCTTTTCAACACCGACCTGCCC
>JAEELK010000120.1 GCA_016282655.1 Bacillota bacterium
CCATTTTTCATCCAGTCTCATTTCTGATTTACCTCCACAAATCCCGATTTGTCTTCTCGTTTACCGATCATCATCCACCAGCGCAGACAGCCCCTCGGCCTCGTCTTTGCAATCATCATAGCACAAAAAGAAAAGAACGGCAATTCTATCAGAATTACCGTTCTTATTTGGTCGAGGTGACAGGATTTGAACCTGCGGCCTCTGCGTCCCGAACGCAGCGCTCTACCAAGCTGAGCCACACCTCGCCGCCTGAACTATATTACCTGCTGTCCTTCCGCTTGTCAACTTGAAATTGCCGCGCGTTGCTGATAAAATAAATGATCACTATGGGGTCTTGTGCCCGGAAAGGAGTGTCTGCAAATGCGGCACAGCGGGAGAAAACCAAGAGGCAGAGCGGCGATCCTTGCCGTACTGCTTTGCTTTGCGATGCTCTTTTCCGCCTGCGGGCAGAGCGACAGCCTGGAACAGGAATTCCTGCTCTCCATGGCGGAGCGCACGGATTCCGCCGGGGTCGCCGATGCCGCGGCGTTCCTGGACGGCAATCTGAGCAAGGTCAAGAAAGAGGCGGCCGAGCACATGCTGGTGGCCTATGTGGATTATCTTTACCGCTACATCATCAACGATCCCAACCGCCTGGACCTGGACCAGTTCGCGGTCTTCTTCAACGAGGAGACGCAGCAGATCGACGAGGAGGCCCTGGCGCGCTCCGAGCTCAAAGACCTGTACGAACAGCTGGAAGCGGGCCATCTGATGCTCCGCAAGCAGGGCGGCAGCATGGTCCTGAAGATCGATTACGAGTCCCTGCTGGAAGCCTACGGCAGCCGCATGAAGGACGGCATGAAGCAGCTCTACGCCCTGAACGCCAAAACGGTGGAGGATCCCATGACGGAGAACGCGTCCCTGCGGATCTCCTGGGAAGAGCTCCTCTCGCGGGCGGAGAGCGCGGGCGTCATCCTGCGCGACTTCGGCGAGGACCAGCACATCCGCGAGGACGCGGCCTGGCTCTACCGGACCTACATCAGCACCATCCTCATGGGCGCGACGAACACGCCCATCTTCAGCCTGGCGGACGGCAGCTTCAACGCCGACGCCCGCGCGGCCTATGAAGCGTATCTGGACTCCGAGCCGGACAGCTTCCTCAGCGAGGTGCTGCGCGAGTACTTTGCCTATCTGGAGCGCGTGGACTATACCATGCACTACAACGACGTCACCGAGAGCCAGCAGTTCTTCGAGACCTGCGACTACATCCTCCTGAACGCAGAGCAGAGCCTGCAGAAATAGCCGTTTATGAGCGCTTTCATCGAGATCGAGAACCTGAGCTATGCCTACCCGGTGAACGAAGGGGAAACGCCGCGGCCGGCGCTGGACGGCGTCAGCCTGCGCATCGAAGCGGGCAGTTTTACGGCCGTCATCGGCCGAAACGGCTCCGGAAAGTCCACGCTGGCCAAGCAGCTGAACGCGCTGCTGCGCCCGGACGCCGGCAGGGTGCTCGTGGACGGTCTGGATACCGCGGACGACGCGCAGATCTGGGAGATCCGCCGCAGGGTCGGCATGGTCTTTCAGAATCCGGACAATCAGCTGGTCTCCTCCATCGTGGAGGACGACGTCGCCTTCGGCCCGGAGAATCTGGGCGTCCCTACGGAGGAGATCCGCGAGCGGGTGGACGAGGCGCTGGCGGCAGTTTCCATGGAAGCGCAGCGCCAGAAGGGGCCGCATCTGCTCTCCGGCGGCCAGAAGCAGCGCGTCGCCATCGCCGGCGTGCTCGCCATGCGGCCGCGCTGCATCGTGCTGGATGAAGCCACGGCCATGCTGGACCCGAAGGGCCGGCAGGAAGTGATGGAGATCCTGGAACATCTGCACAGACAGGGCATCACCGTGGTGCTGATCACGCATTTCATGGAAGAGGCGGCGCGGGCGGAGCGCATCGTGGTCATGAGCCGCGGAAAGGTCTGCATGGACGGCAGCCCCGCGGAGGTCTTCGCCCGGGGCGAGGAGCTCCGCGCCCTGGACCTGGAGCTGCCCTTCGCCATCGATCTGGCGGAGCGGCTGCGGGAGGGCGGCCTTGCGCTGCCGCAGGGGATTCTCACAGAAGACGATCTTCTGGAGGCGCTATGCCCATCGAAGTAAAAGAACTCAGCTATACATATAATGAGGGCCTGAGCTTCGCGTCCGCGGCGCTCAGCGAGGTCTCGTTCCGCGTCGAGGACGGCAGCTTCACGGCTGTCATCGGGCATACCGGTTCCGGCAAGTCCACGCTGGTCCAGCTCCTGATCGGGCTCTTGAAGCCGCAGCGGGGCACGGTCCTGGTGGACGGGGAGGACATCTTCGCGGAGAACGGCGGCTGCCGCAGGGCGCGGCAGAAGATCGGGCTGGTCTTTCAGTATCCGGAGTATCAGCTCTTCGAGGAGACGGTGGCCGCGGACGTCGCGTTCGGGCCGAAGAACCAGGGCCTTTCCGGGGAAGAACTGGACGCCTGCGTCGCGGATTCGCTGGCGCTCGCGGGCCTGCCCGCGGAGGAATACGGGGAACGCTCACCTTTTGAGCTTTCCGGCGGACAGAAGCGCCGGGCGGCGATCGCCGGCGTGCTGGCCATGCGGCCGAAGTTCCTCATTCTGGACGAGCCGGCGGCGGGGCTGGACCCCAAGGGCCGCAGGGATCTGCTGGAGCTCATCCGCGGCGTGCAGAAGCAGCGCGGCAGCGGCATCCTTCTCATCTCGCACAACATGGACGAGGTCGCCCGCATGGCGGAGCAGGTCCTGGTGATGGACGGCGGCCGCCTGGCGATGCAGGGCAGCCCCGCGGAGGTCTTCGCGCAGGGCGAGGCGCTGCGCGCCATGGGGCTGGGGCTCCCGGCCGCTGCGGCCTTCGCGGAACGGCTGCGCGCGCGCGGCTTTGCACTGCCGCCCGTGCTCACCACGGAAGACGCCGCCGCCGCGCTGCTCAAGGTCTGGGCGGGCAGCAGGACCCGGCGAGATTAGGAAAACGTTCAGGCCGGGTGACGGGAGGCGGGTCCCCTCAAGCGAGGAGCACCCGCACCGCAGCGCAGAGGGATACCGACCGGCAGGACCCGGCCAAGACCTTTATTGGAGAAACGCACTTGCTGAAAGACATCACCCTCGGACAGTATTATCCCTGCGATTCCCCGCTGCACCGGCTGGATCCGCGGGTCAAGATCACGGCGGCCCTGGTCTACATCGTCAGCCTTTTTTTCGTGCGCGATTTTCCCGGATTCGCCTACGTGACCCTCTGCCTGGCCGTGCTCGTCGCGCTCTCCCGCGTGCCGCTCTCCTTCCTGTTCCGCGGCATGAAGGCCATCTTTCTGATCATCCTCTTCACCTTCGCGGCGAATCTGTTTTTGACGGACGGCAGCGTGCTCTGGCAGCTCGGCTTTCTGCGCGTCACGTCGGAAGGCCTCTACCGGGCCGCCTTCATGGCGCTGCGCCTGATCCTCCTCATCGTCGGCTCCTCTCTGCTGACGCTCACGACCAAGCCCATGGCGCTCACGGACGGCATCGAGAGCCTGCTCTCGCCCTTCCGGCGCATCGGGCTGCCGGCCCACGAGCTGGCGATGATGATGAGCATCGCGCTGCGCTTCATCCCCACCCTCATGGAGGAGGCGGACAAGATCATGAAGGCGCAGAGCGCCCGCGGCGCAGACTTCGAGAGCGGCAACGTGCTGCAGCGCGCCAAGGCGCTGATCCCGCTGCTGGTCCCGCTCTTCGTGAGCGCCTTCCGCATCGCGCAGGACCTGGCCATGGCCATGGAGGCGCGCTGCTACCGCGGGGGAGAGGGCAGGACCCGCCTGCATCCGCTGAAGATGCGCGGCAGGGACCGGGCGGCCTGGATCCTGATCCTGCTCTACACGCTGATCCTGCTCGTCCAGGCCGGCTGGATCGTTTTTTAGACAGAAAGGGAAGGGCATGCGGCAGCGAAAAGCGAAGCATCAGGAGGAACGGCTGGCCGCGCTGGCGCACCGCTGTGTGCCGGATCCGGCCGCGTACAAAGGCCGCTGGCAGAGCCTCGCGGCGGAAGCCCTGGGGCATCCGGCGCCGCTCTTTCTGGAGATCGGCTGCGGGCGGGGACACTTCCTCTGCGCCCATGCCGCCGCGCGTCCGGACTGTTTCTATCTGGGCGCGGAGGGCCAGAAGAGCGTCCTCCTGAAGGCCATGGAGCTGGCGGAGGAGCGCGCGCTGCCCAACCTCCGCTTCCTGCCGGATTACGTGCAGGATCCGGCACTCTGGTTCGGCGAGGCGGAGCTCTCCGGCATCTATCTGAATTTCAGCGATCCCTGGCCCGGCAACAGCGGGGGCGGCAGGCGCCTGACCCACAGGCGCTATCTCACGGCCTACCGGACGATCCTCCGGCCCGGCGCCGCGCTCGAGTGCAAGACGGACAACGACAAACTCTTCGATTTCACACTGAAAGAGCTGGAAGCGCTGGGCTGGGCCCCTGCGCTGCAGGTCTGGGACCTGCACGCCACGGAGCTCCCGGCCCGCCTCGTCACCACCCAGTACGAAGAACGCTTTCTCGGGCAGGGGCTGCCCATCCACTATCTGAAACTGCTGCGATAACAAAGAGAGGAACGCATGGCCTTCACCCACCTTCACGTCCATACGGAATACAGCCTGCTGGACGGCGCCTGCCGGCTGGGGGCGCTCGTCGCCCGCGCGAAGGAGCTCGGCATGGACAGCCTTGCCATCAGCGACCACGGCGTCATGTTCGGCGCTGTGGATTTTTATGAGGCGGCGCGCAAGGAGGGGATCAAGCCCATCCTGGGCTGCGAGATCTACATGGCTGCCCGCGGCATGCGCGACATGGAGCCGGACAAAGACCGGGAGAACTACCATCTGCTCCTGCTCGCGGAAAACGATCTCGGCTATCACAACCTGATGAAGATCGTCTCCCGCGGCTTTACGGAAGGCTTTTATTACAAGCCAAGGGTGGACAAGAGCGTCCTGCGGGAGCACGCGGAAGGGATCATCGCGCTCTCCGGCTGCCTGGCCGGATCGGTGCAGCAGAAGCTGCTGCGCGGCGACCCGGAAGGCGCCAGGGCGGAAGCGCTGGCGCTGCGCGAGATCTTCGGCCCGGAGAACTTCTTTCTGGAGATCCAGGACCAGGGGCTCGAAGAGGAGCGGCGCATCCTGCCGGGCCTGCTGCGGATCAGCAGGGAGGAAGGCATCCCGCTCGCGGCCACGAACGACGTGCACTACGTCCGGCGGGAGGACGCCGCGGTCCACGACGTGCTGCTCTGCGTGCAGACGCTCTCCACGGTGGACGAGGAAGACCGCATGCGCTTTCCGAACGATCTCTTCTACCTGCGCTCGGAGGAGGAGATGCGGCAGCTCTTCGCGGACCTGCCGGAGGCGGTGGAGAACACGGCCCGCATCGCCGCGCGCTGCAACGTGACGCTGGATTTCGGCACGCCCCATCTGCCTGAGTTCCACGCGCCGGACGGCAGGGACAACAGCGCGTATCTGCGGGAGCTCTGCGAAGCGGGCCTTGCGGCGCGCTACCCCGAAGTGACGCCGGAGCTGCGGCAGCGCCTGGAATACGAGCTCGGCACCATCGAAGCGATGGGCTACGTGGAGTATTTCCTCATCGTCTGGGATTTCATCAATTTCGCGAGGAGCAGGAGCATCATGGTGGGCCCCGGCCGCGGCTCCGCTGCCGGCAGCCTGGTGGCCTACTGCCTGCGCATCACGGACGTGGACCCCGTCCGCTACGGCCTCATCTTCGAACGCTTCCTCAACCCGGAGCGCGTCAGCATGCCGGACATCGACGTGGACTTCTGCTACGAACGGCGGCAGGAGGTCATCGACTACGTCGTGGAGAAGTACGGCCGCGAGAAGGTGGCGCAGATCATCACCTTCGGCACCATGAAGGCGAAGCAGGCCGTGCGGGACGTCGGCCGGGCCATGGGCCTGACTTACGGGCAGGCGGACAGCGTCGCCAAGATGATCCCCTTCGCGCTGAAGATGACGCTGGACAAGGCGCTGGAGGTGAATCCGGACCTGAAGGCGCGCTACGACGAGGACGCGCAGGTCCGGCGGCTCATCGACACGGCCAAAGCCGTGGAGGGCATGCCGCGCAACGCCGGCACGCACGCGGCGGGCGTCGTGATCTCGCGGCAGGCGCTGGAGGAATACGTGCCCCTCTACCGCAGCGACAAGGGCATCTCCACGCAGTTCCCCATGGGGACCATCGAAAAGCTGGGCCTGCTGAAAATGGATTTTCTGGGCCTGCGGAACCTGACGGTCATCCGGGACGCGCTGGCGCTGATCGAGGCGGAGCACGGGGTGCGCGTCGATTTCTCCGCGCCGCCGATCTCCTCCTTCGATGACCCGGCGGTCTTCGAGCTGATCGGGGCGGGGGACACGCTGGGCGTCTTCCAGATGGAGAGCTCCGGCATGCGCGATTTCATGATGAACCTGAAGCCGGACTGCTTCGAGGACATCATCGCGGGCATCTCGCTCTACCGTCCCGGCCCCATGAACTCCATTCCGCAGTACATCGCGGGCAAGCGCGATCCCGCCCGCGTGCGCTACGTCGACCCGGCGCTGGAGCCGATCCTTTCCGTCACCTATGGCTGCATGGTCTATCAGGAGCAGGTGATGCAGATCGTCCGCGATCTGGCCGGCTACAGCTACGGCCGCAGCGACCTGGTGCGCCGCGCCATGAGCAAGAAAAAGCGCGACGTCATGGAGCGGGAACGGCAGAATTTCATCTACGGCAACGAGGCGGAGGGGATCCCGGGCTGCCTGGCGCGGGGCGTGCCCGAGCAGGCGGCGCAGACCATCTACGAGCAGATGGACAGCTTCGCGGAATACGCCTTCAACAAGTCCCACGCCGCGGCCTACGCCGTGCTCGCGTATGAGACGGCCTGGCTGAAGTGCCACTATCCGGTGGAGTTCATGGCGGCGCTCATGAGCAGCGTCATGGACCAGCCGGGCCAGGTGAGCAAGTACATCCGCGACTGCGCGAAGCGGAAGATCGAGGTGCTGCCGCCCTCCGTGCTGGAGAGCGGGAAGCGCTTCGGCGTGCGGGACGGCAAGATCATCTTCTCCCTGGCGGCGGTCAGGAACGTGGGCGAGGGCGTGGCGGAGGCGATCGCGCGGGTCCGCGAAAAGGAAAGACCGGCGGATCTCTTCTCGTTCATCCGCGCGGTCGGCGGCGGCGAGGTGAACCGAAAAGCCCTGGAAAGCCTCATCAAAGCGGGCGCCACGGACTGCTTCCCGGGCAACCGGGCCCAGCAACTGGCCGTCTATGAGCCGATGCTGGAGTCGGTGCAGAGCGATCTGCGGCGCAATCTGAGCGGACAGCTCTCGCTCTTCGGGGACGGCGGGCTGGGAGACGCGCCTGCCGCGCGGATGGAGCTGCCGCCCGCGGCGGAACTGCCGAAGCCCATCCTGCTCTCCATGGAAAAGGAGATGCTGGGCATCTATCTGACGGACCATCCGCTCGCGGAGTACCGGGAAACGATCGAAGCGCTGGCGAACGTCAGCTCCGAAGACCTGAACAGCGCGGCGGAGGACGAGGAAGAGGCCGCCGCGGAGGAGGCCGCGCGCGCGGAGACGCTGCGCGACGGGATGGAAGCGCGCATGGCGGGCATCGTCGTCGCCGTGAAGACGCTGATCACCAAGAAGAACAGCCAGATGGCTTTCGTGACCATAGAAGACCTGAGCGGCACGGCGGAGATCGTGGTCTTCCCGAAGGTGCTGGACCGCTGCCGTCATCTGCTGACGGAGGACAGCCCGATCTTCGTCTTCGGCCGGATCAGCGTGAAGGAAGGGGAGGCCGCCAAGGTGCTGGCGGAGCGCGTCGTCGGGCTCGACGAGGCCGATGCGGCGCTGCCCCGCGGCAGCGGGACGCAC
>JAEELK010000121.1 GCA_016282655.1 Bacillota bacterium
AGCTCGGCCAGGATCGGCGGCTCGGGCGGGGGCGCCGGCGTCGGTTCCGGCGTGGGCTCAGGGGTCGGCGCCGGGGTGAGAACAGACGTCGGCTCCGGCGTGGGCGCCGGCGTCGGAACAGGCGCGGGTGAGGGCGCCGCTGTGACGGCCTGCGTCGGCGTCGGGCCCGCGATCAGCGGTTCCTGAACCTCTCCGCAGGAGGAGAGAAGCAGTAGCGCGAGAAGGAGGATCGGGAGCTGTCGTTTCATCTGTGCCGCCCCCCTCAAAAAACCGGGAGCTCGAGTCCGCTGTGCAGCGCCTGCAGCTTCTCGCCCATCACGTTCTTCATCAGGGCAAAGGCGGGCAGGCTCGTGCAGTGGCCGGTATAGAACAGGGTATCCATCCCGCGCAGCTCCTCCGCTGTTTTCAGGATGGTCTCTTCCTCTTCCGGAGTATAGGGGCCGGCCTTCATGAAGTGGAAGCCGCTGATCACGAGATCCGGATCCGCGCCGTACTCCCCGCGATACCGGTCGAGGATGTTCAGGATGCCGTTGTGGGCGCAGCCGGAAAACAGCAGCGTTTTCCCATTCTCACGCACGATGAGCGCCTGCTCGTGGGTAAAATCGTCCTGCACGAACAGGTCCCCCTCCTTCCGCGTCAGGCGGCGGTTGCTCGCGGAGAAGCCGCGCCTGCCGGGAAAGCCCGCGAGCACCGAGAGCTCCCCGTCATAGTCGAAGCTGCCCTCCAGCGCCCGCAGGCCGGGCAGGGAGAGGATGCTCCTGTCGATGCCGATGTAGCGGGGGCCCTCCGGATCCATGCCGTAATAGGGCAGGGCGGCGCTCTTCTGCATCAGCAGGACGGGGGAGAGACCGGCTCCGATCAGGGACGGGAGGCCCCCGGCGTGGTCATAGTGCCCGTGGCTGAGGAACACCGTGTCCACGCGGGAGAGATCGATCCCGAGCAGGGCGGCGTTCTCCAGCAGGGCATTGCTGGCCCCGGTATCCGCCAGAAGACGGTGGCGTTCGGTCTCGATATACAGGCCCAGCCCGTGCTCAAAGCGGCAGCCCGGCCGGCCGGGGTTGTTTTCGATCAGACATACAATACGCATGACGGCAGGACTCCTTCGTCAGAGCGCAACGGCGGTTTTAAAACCTTCGCGGATTGCGTCATAGATCTTGCGCGCCTGCAGGCAGTCGCCGATCTTCGTGAAGGGCAGGCCTTCGCAGAGCGCCTCGAGCGCCTGTGTGGGATTGGCGCGCATGCCCAGCGCGGAGACCACCGCGTCCGCGGGCAGGAAGCGCGTCCCGCCGTCTGTCTCGACCTCCGCGCCGTCCTCCCGGACGGCCCTGCAGGTGGCGTTCAGGCAGACCGTGATGCGCCCGTCCGCCGCGATCAGGTCGCGCAGCTTGTGCTTGTGCAGACGGTAGGCGTCCGGCGCGAGCTCGTCCCTCATCTCCACGATGGTCACGCGCTTTCCCTCGCCGGAGAGATGCAGCGCGGTCTCGCAGCCGACCAGGCCGCCGCCCAGCACCACGATCTCGTCTCCCGGCACCGCGCCGGGGGCATAGGCGTCCATCCCGGCGATGACGTTTGCCCCGTCCAGACCGGGGATCGGCGGGCGCAGCGGGCTCGAGCCGACGGCGCAGACCACGTGCTCGGGCTTCAGTTCGGCCAGCAGCTCCGGGGAGAGCTCGGTGTGAAGCCGCAGGTCGATGTCGCGGGCGCGCACCTCGGCGGCGAGGCTGTCGGCCAGCTTCTTGAGATCGGCCTTGTTGGGGTCGTCTTTGGCAAAATTCAGAATACCGCCGAGGACATCCGCCTTCTCCAGCAGCGTGACGAGGTGCCCGCGGTCGGAGAGCGTCACGGCGCACTGCATCCCGGCCACGCCGCCGCCGAGCACCAGCACACGCTTCGGCTCCTCGGCCTGCGGCAGCTCGGTATACTCCGGGAACTCATAGAGCGGGTTCACCGAGCAGCCGGTCGGGAAGACGCCGCCGAGCTCCGCCATGGCCTCCTCAAAGGGGCCGGGGAAGCAGCGCATGCAGCGCAGACAGCCGCGGATCTGGTCTCCCTCGCCCATCTCCAGCTTCTCCGGAAAGAGCGGATCGGCCAGCATCTGGCGGCCCAGCGCAATGAGGTCGGCCTTTCCGCTCGTGATGATCTCCGCGGCCTGCTTCGGGTCGTTGATGCCGCCCACCACAGCCACCGGGATATCGACCGCAGCCTTGATCTTCGCCGCGATCTCCACATTGCAGCCGTGCGCGTCGAAGGAGGTGGACATCATCTTCGAGCGCATCGGGTCGCGGTAGACGCCGGCGGAGACGTGGATCAGGTCGGCGTATTCGGCAAGCAGCCGCGCATACTCGCAGATCTCCTCGTCGGAATAGCTGACCTCCTCGTTTTCACGCCCGCTGATGCGGCACTCGATCAGAAAGTCCTCTCCGCAGCGCTCGCGGATGGCCTTCAGGGTCATGAGCGCGATCTTTGCCCGGTTGGCCACGCTGCCGCCGTAGCCGTCCGCGCGCTGATTCACGGCAGGGGAGAGGAACTGCCCGAAGAGCCAGCGGTGGCCCATGTGCACCATCACGCCGTCAAAGCCCGCGCGTTTGGCGTGGAAGGCCGTCTGCGCGAATTGCGCGGCGATCTCGGCCATGGTCTCCGGCGTCATCTCATTCACCCGGTATTTCTCCGCGCCGGGGCCGCCGCTCTCGCCGCAGTGCACGAGCTCCAGCAGCGCCAGGCGCTCCGGGTCGCTCTCCTTGATCGCCTCGACATATTCGCACATGCCGCTGAAATTCTCCGGAATGGAGAAATCGAAATAGTTGTCGTCTCTGGCGGAGTCCGCGCTCACCACGGTCTCGCCGACGATGAGCGCGCCGATGCCGCCGCGGGTCTTGCCGCGGA